>NZ_CP015199.1:300000-600000 GCF_001648155.1 Chryseobacterium glaciei
GATATTCCAACGCTTTTGCCAGCGAACAAAGATGGGCGTCACCTTTTCTTTCCGCAGCATCGGGAAAACCATCAAAACGGTCTAATGTGTATGGTGCATTTGCGGATTCGTGAGGTTTAAAATCAACTCCAATCGGCAAATTAAACGGATGCCATCCGTAATTAAATAATTCATCAACGACTTCCTGAATTCTTGGTTCGTGGGATAAAGGTGGATTTGGATAAGGCTCGGAATCAAAAGGTTCCGTCGGATCTGATCCTCTTTTGCCATGAACATGAAAAAGTTTTTCTGATTCAAGATAATAATCCTTCAAATCTTGATATTGAATAGGCCAAGCCGGTGAAGTTCCGCCATAATGGTGTATTTCTTTAAAATCTTCTTCTCTTAAACGAAATAAAGCAGCTCCATAAAATTTGGTATTTCCGCCAACATTGTAATGCATTCCGGGGCGAAACGGTTTATTGTGTTTATCGAGCCAAAGATCTGTCGTTGTGTATCTGTTTTTCTGAAAAACTTCCACGGAATCCCAATTTTCTTTTTCTACGGGAACATAATCTCCTCTTTCAACAATGAGAATTTTTTTTCCGCTGTCTGCCAATCGATACGCCATTGTTGCGCCTCCTGCCCCGCTTCCTATTATAATGATGTCGTACATTTTTTAAAATTTAATCTATCTAAATTAGAGATTAAAAGCTACGATTAGCTTAATAAAAAATTAAAATTCAATAGATTGTATGAATAGAAATTAGATTTTAGATATTAAAAATTAGATTTATTTTCTAAGTGTACAATTCGAATTGTTATTGTAGGTTTTGGCTAAAGCCTTCTTTTTAGATTAACTAAGAAAGCGGGCTAAAGCCCGCTCCTATTGATGTGTATCGTTAAATTTAAAGAATTATCAAAAATATAATTCATAATTCATAATTCATAATTCATAATTCATAATTCATTAAAAATGTACCTGTTGAATTTCCTCTTCAATTTCCTGTGGTGTTTCGTCTTCTGATTTAATGAAAATCATTGTAACTATTGCTCCAATCAACATACAGACTCCTCCAACCACAACATAATCCATTGCCTGATTTCCGAAAATATTGCTTACAATCGGACCTCCGAAAAGTCCATTAATGATTTGCGGAATTACAATAAAAAAATTGAAAATTCCCATGTAAACGCCCATTTTTCTTTGCGGAATAACCTCAATCAACATCGCATAAGGCATTGCTAAAATACTCGCCCAAGCAAACCCCAGTCCTATCATTGACATCCAAAGATGGTTGACATCTTTAATGAAATACATTGAAATCAATCCTAATCCGCCACAAGCTAAAGCAAGAGCGTGGGTTTGTTTTTTCCCGATCCATTTTGCAATTGGAGTTAATAAAAAAGCGAATGGAATTGCCCAAAGATTGTACATTCCGAATAATTCGCCCGTTAAATCTCCTGCGTTATTGAACGCTTTCGAGTGAGTATCTTCAGGAGAAAGTCCAAAATGATGGGTTGCTAGAGCACTTGTCGTAAAAACCCACATCGTAAACAAGGCAAACCAAGAGAAAAACTGGACGATTCCCAATTTTTTCATTTGAGTTGGAATGTTCGCAAAATCCTTGAAAATATCTCTGAATTTAGACTTTTCTTCCACCACTTCTTTTCCATCATCAAATTCCGCAAATTCTTTTGGTGAATATTCTTTAGTTGTAATAATTGTGTAAAGTATCGTTATGATCAGCAATCCGGCTCCTACATAAAAAGAATAGATGACATTATCTCCTACAAAACCCTCCGGAGCTTCATTTGACACTCCTAATTTTGTCAGTAAACTTGGAACATACGAACCTACAACCGCCCCTATTCCAATTAAAATAGTCTGAATTGAAAATCCCAATGTTCCCTGATGTTTCGGAAGCATATCACCTACCAAAGCTCTGAAAGGTTCCATCGCAATATTCACGGAAGCATCCATCATCGCAAGGAAAATAACCGCTAATAAAAGTGCATTTGCCGCAAACATATGAGTCACCGTTGCGGCATTCGGAAGCAAGACCAATCCAATCGCACACAAGATCGCGCCAATTAGAAAATATGGTTTTCTTCTTCCTAATGGGCTCCAAGTGTTATCGCCCATATGTCCAATGATTGGCTGAACGATTAATCCCGTAAAAGGTGCAACCAGCCAAAACCAAGACAATTCGTGAACATCAGCTCCTAAATTGGCCAAAATTCTGCTCGCATTTCCGTTCTGTAAACCAAAAGCCATCTGAATTCCCAAAAACCCCATGCTCATATTGATGATTTGAGGCATGGAAAGATTCGGTTTAATTTTTTTTGACATTGTGTTTTATGTTTATTTTTTTGTTTTTAAATCCTGAATAAGAATATCTTCAATTGCAGTTTTTTCAGAAACCACTTTATCAGACACATCATTTGGAATTGTCATTGAAAGTACATATTGTTTTACTTTCCAAGCTCCGTTTATTTTTTCTACAACTCCGGAACCACGGCAGATTTTCATTTGAGTATCCAATACCTCATCAAACCAAGCCAATTTTCCGTCTTTGCTGAAATAAATGTTTCTTTTTAATGAAGTGAAATTCCAGGTTTTCTTTTTGTCGAAATAAGGTTTTGCCCAAACCATGAACGCTTTTTTATCCCAAACTTCGGTTGCATCTGTTCCAATAAAAGTCGATTCATCGGCATAGAAATTAAAATAAGCATTGAAATCAGCTTTTGCTGCTGCGACATTGAAAGCGTCGAGCATTGTTCCGATTTCTGTTTTTTCTTTATCAAATTTTGATTGCGCTGAAATGGCTGTAAAGCTCAGTACAAATAAGATTAAAGTAAAGAATATTGTAGTTTTTTTCATATTTAAGTTATTTTTTATTCTCTAAACACTAATAGCACAAATATTTTCACGAATGACACTAAATAATTTGTGAAAATTTGTGAAAATATTTGTGCCAATAGTGTTTTATTTTAATTCAATAATTATCGACGTTTTTGCAGGTATTTTTAAGCTGTTTTGTAGTGAAACTTCCTTATCAGAAATCACATCTTTACCTTTTGAAAAACCGTTTAAAGATTCTGCAAAATGTTTTAAATCTAATGTTTCTTCTTTTTCATTATTATTTAAAACCACCATTACGCTTTCTTTTTCATTATATCTAAAATACACAAAAACATTATTCTGTGGAACGAAATTTTTAGTTTTTCCGGAATGGATCACTTCTTTTCCTTTTCTCCAGTTTAATAATTTCTGAGTGAACTCGTAAAATTCCTTTTGTTCAGGCGTTTGAGCAGAAGTTTGGAAAGCATTTTGTTTATCCGACTTCCAACCTCCCGGAAAATCTCTTCGGATATCTGCATCACCGCCTTTATTTTTGTCGCCACGCATTCCAACCTCGGAACCGTAATAAATTTGTGGAATTCCACGAACTGTTGAAATTAAGGTTAATCCCAATTTGTACGCTTTCGGGTCATTATTAAAAATTTCATTCCATCTTTCTGTGTCATGATTTTCAAAGAAAACCATTACATTATTGATGTCAGGATAAAGAAAATCGCTTGCTAAACTGTTGTAAATTCTGTTCATTCCCGTGTCCCAACCTTCTTTTTCCTTCAAAGCTTTCGGCATGTCGCCGTACAGCATAAAATCCATCACAGACGGAAGGTTTGAGTTATAATTCGCCGCTTCTCCTGTTTTTGAACCCTTTTGCCAAGCTGAAATATAGGCCGCGGTATTCAGCCAAGTTTCTCCAACAATATTGAATTTCGGATATTCGTCAGTGATTGCTTTTGCCCATTTTGCCATCGCTTCTTTATCGTTGTAAGGATAAGTATCTACACGAAAACCTCCCAATTCAGCGTATTCTATCCACCAAATTGCGTTTTGTATTAAATATTTTAAAACTAAAGGATTTTTTTGATTAATATCAGGCATCGTTGTATCAAACCAACCGTCTAATGCTACTTTTTTGTCGACTTCAGAAGCATTTGTATCGAATTGTGTTGTTGTTTTGTAATTGGAACGTTTGAATCCTTTTTCCTCATCACTAAATAAATGAATCCAATCTTTTGTGGGTAAATCTTTGATCATCCAATGCGAAATTCCCCAGTGATTGGTGACGTAATCCATCACCAACATCATGTTTCTTTTATTTAATTTTTGAGAAAGTTCTCTGTATTCTTCGTTGGTTCCGTAACGTCCATCAATTTTATATAAATCGGTTTGGGCGTAACCGTGATACGAATACACTTTTTCATTGTCCTCATTCACCGGAGTTAACCAAACTGATGTCGCCCCTAAATTTTGGATATAATCAAGATTGTTGATGATTCCTCGTAAATCTCCACCATGTCGGCCATTTGGAAGACTTCTGTTTGCTTTTTCCGTTAAATTTGGACTTGAATCATTTTTTTCATCACCATTTGCAAAACGGTCAGGCATTATTAAATACATTACATCTTTAGAAGTAAAAGATTCTCTGTTGGCAGAGTTTGGCATTTTTTCTTTTAATTCATAAGTGTAAGAACCAATATTTTTTTTGCCGTTTTTAATATTGATCTTAAATTTCGGAACATTGATTTCGTTGGTATTAACCGTCACAAAAACATAGTTAGGGTTTTCAACTTTCTGAATATTTTTAACCTGAACACCATCTGAAAGCTCGACTTCATTATTGGCAATATCTTTTCCGTAGACTAAGATCTGAAGTTCGGGGTTTTTCATTCCTTTCCACCAGAAAGCGGGTTCAACCTTGTCTAAAGGTTTTTGAGAAAAAGCTATGACTGCAGTTGAGATCGCAATAATTGTGTATAATTTTTTCATTTTTTTGTGCTTTTATTTTAATTAAAATAGGTGCTTTTATTTTTTTAACGCTAAGAACGCTAAGTTTTTTTTTTGACTACTATATTCTTTTAGTTCGCAAGGGCGCTTCACTCAGCAAATGATAGCAACATTTAAAATTTATTCTAAATTTATCTACTTTTCTGAATACCCGATGCAAAATAAAGTTTCATCTTTATTTACAGGTGGAGTTCCTATTTTGTATAAAATAATTCCATCAGTTTTAGAAATAACATCCTGTTTTTTGTTTCCAAATCCATCTGTAATATAGCCTAAAATTTGATTTTTTGTTACTTTATCTCCACTTTTCAACTCGCTGTAAAAAATTCCGCTTTCGGGAACTTTTATATAATCCTGCCGATCAAAAAATGTTGGTTTTCTTTCGTTTTTAATCTTCGGTTTACTTTTTACATAATTTCCAGAAGATTCAAGCATATTGTAAACGGCAATTTTGATCATGTCTACATTTTCTTTTTGAACGGTCCCTAATTTTCCAGCTTCAATGCTTAAAGCTGTAATCCCCTGCTGGGTTGCCTGTTTAAAGACATATTTTGCAGGTTCTGTAGACGTAAGATTGTATGGGTAAGAAACAATGTAGTTAATTTGAGATTGAGCAGATAGATTGTGAGCTAATTTTGTATTTTCAGGGCTATCTTTTCTGTCGTAATAACACACAAAAGGCAGCAAATCTTCATTCGCATCTCCTCCGTGAATGTCTAAAAATATGGTGGAATTTGAAATAATTTCTTTCGTAATAATATTCGCGATCTGGTCGGTAGGAGTTCCGTTTTGAGAACCCGGAAAAGCATTATTTAAATTTTTATTATCTAACGGATTAATGAAAGGTGTTCTTTTCTGAAAAGCCTCAACATTCGCGATTGGAACAATGATTAAAGTTCCTTTTACTTGTTCAGGTTTGATCTCATTTAGTAATTCCTGAACGGCAATAATTGGTGGATATTCGTAGCCGTGAATTCCTGCAACGATGCTGAAAACAGGGCCTTTTTCTTTTCCTTTAATTATGGTTATTGGTAAATAGGTTTCTTTTGAATCATTTTTGATCGTGAAAATGGTATCCTTTCTGAATGTTCCTTTCTGCTCAATTATTTGACTGATCTTCTGTGCGTTGATTAACCCGCCTATTAAAACCAACGATAGTAGAGCTGCTTTCTTCATTTTTTTCATAGAATTAAAGATAATTAAATATTTTTTTAACACCTGTTGTTCTTTGTGTAATCTTATTTAGAAAAAGATTTCTAATCGAATGAGAAAAAAGTTTGTCAAAGTCTTAAGATTTTGACAAACTTTGTAGTTGTGTACTCACTCGTAGCCCCGATCGCAGCATTTGTTTGAGCTCATTTTTTTTTGGATTCGGCGCGGCTTTGCCGCGCCGAATCCAAAAAAAAATAGCGAGTGCGGAGAGCGGGAAATAGCTCCTAAAAATTATTTGCTATTCCAAATCTTCACACTCGCTTAAATTTTATTTTATTGGCTTAATAGAAATTGCGAATCCGCCACTTCTTACCATTTTAAAATTAATTTTTGATTTGTTTGTGATCTCTTTCTTATAGATATTATAACTTTGAGGATTATCGATATAATCAGCATCTTTTCCATCTTCATAGATTGTTGCTTCATACTTTTGACCTTTATCTAAGAAAGAAAAATCTACAGTATATTCACGTTTGTTTTCATCGGTAATACCTCCAACGAACCAATCATCTGTTCCTTTAGCTTTTCTAGCCGTAATTACATAATCACCAGGTTCTGCCGATAAGATTTTTGTATCATCCCAATCAGCAGCAACATCCTTAATAAATTGGAAAGCATCCATATGCTTTTTGTAGTTTTCAGGTAAATCGGCCGCCATTTGAAGAGGCATATACATTGTAACATACAACGCCAATTGCTTTGCCAATGTAGTTTTCACAAAACGCTTATCTCCAGGGAAATAATAATCTAATTTTGTCTGAAAAATTCCCGGTGTGTAATCCATAGAACCACCCATCCATCTTGTAAATGGTAAAATCGTCTGATGATCAGGATTATTTCCTCCGAAAGCTTCATACTCCGTTCCACGAGCAGCTTCTGCAGAAATATAGTTCGGATACGTACGGCTTTCTCCCGTCGGACGAACCGATTCGTGAGAATTGACCATGATTTTATACTCGTTTGCTTTTTCAGCAATTCTGTAGAAATGGTTGATTGTCCATTGAGAATAATGATGTTCCCCTCTTGGAATAATATCTCCTACATAACCCGTTTTCACAGCATCATAACCGTATTTGTTCATTAATTGGAAAGCTTTGTCCGCCCATCTTTCGTAATTCGTTGCAGAACCAGAAGTTTCGTGGTGCATGATTAGCTTAATTCCTTTTGAATGAGCGTATTCATTCAACATTTTAATATCAAAATCCGGGTAAGGAGTGATAAAATCGAAAACAAATTCTTTTGAATGACCGAACCAGTCTTCCCAACCGATGTTCCAGCCTTCAATTAATAATCCTTTGAACCCATTTTCTGCTGCGAAATCGATATACTCCTTAACTTTAGTATTGTTGGCAGCATGTTTTCCGCTTGGTGTTAATTTTGAAAAATCGGTTTGTCCGATACGAACATTTGACTCAGGTTCCGCGTATGCCCACTGAGATTTCCCGATGATCATTTCCCACCAAACGCCCATATATTTTGTTGGATGAATGTAAGATGTGTCGGTATATTTTGTAGGCTCATTAAGATTAAAAATCATTTTTGAAGCCATCACTTCTTCCGCTTTTGGCGAAACAATGATCGTTCTCCAAGGCGTAACAGAAGGTGTTTGGATATATCCTTTTGCACCCTGTCTGTCTGCAGTAAGGTGCGTTTTAAATTTGAAATTCTGAGCATCAACTTCCAAATGTGAAGCCGGGTAATCTAAAACTGCAGCTTCCGCAACGTTGATATATAAAGGATCTTTGCCTTCTTTTTTCAGCATTAATGGAGACTGAACGGCATTTTTAACTAAAGCCTGGGACGCATTTGCATCAAAAGCCTTATCCCATCTTGCAGGAATTTCAGAAATTTTTGTTTCCTGATATTGGTATTCCTGAGAATCGTAATCTGCAACCATCCACCAAACTTTCATGTCTGTTGGGAAATCGATTTCAGAATCTTCTTCACGAATTGTGAAATAGTTTAGGTTTTTCTGCTGTGGAAACTCATACCTGAATCCCAACCCGTCATTAAACAATCTGAATTTTACAACAATACTTCTGTCAGCCGACGCCTGATTAAGCGTAACTGCCAATTCATTATAATTATTGATATAGTTTTTCTTTTCACCAAGAACAGGCTGCCAGGTTTCGTTTTTAGAATCTCTTTTTTCATCTGTTTTTGTAAAACCGTTGTTAAGATCGAATTTTGCATCTTCAGGTTTTGCAATCTCCGATGCAAATTTTATCGAAGTATCTTTAAATAACCTCAACCCTAATTTGGAATCCTCAACTACTGTTGCGCCATTGTATTTTAGGTTATAATAAGGTACTCCTCCTTTTAACTGGAAACTCATTTCAAACTTTCCGTCCGGCGATTTTAAAGATTGTGCATTGGCAACTCCAAACATCATTGAGAGCAAAAATGCTCCGATTGTCATTTTCTTCATATTGATTATTATAAGCTTTAAAAATAAAAAAACTGCTGCTGTAAAGTAACAGTTTTAAAGAATTTATAGTTACTAATTTATAGTATAAGTAAGTGCATACGGATCGAAAGTAATCGTGTGTTGACCTGCTGAAATCGCTAAATTACCTCCAGAAGTTGAAGCATTTCCGCCAGCCCCCCCCAATTTGGTTGACTCCAGTCATGATTAAGCCTGAATTTAAACTCTCCAGCTAAAAAGGTAGCTGTAGCAGTCCACTTCAATTGAGTATTATCCCAAACCATATCTATATCTGTACTCCAGTCACCACCAGGTGTTGCAGATCCTATTAAACTCATTTGATAGGGGATCATCTTCAGAGTATTAGCATTTGTATCTACCGTAGTTTGATAGTAACCAAGACCAGGTGCTATAATATCACCACCTGTATTATACAAAATAGGAATTGTATTTATTCCTGATGAAAATTGACTATTTGTTCCGTAAGAATTGTCCCAGTTTTTCTGTGGGGTAATTTTGAATGCAAGTCCATTATCTGCAGTTGCCAGAAATTTAATGTAACCAACATAAATACCATTTGAAATTGGAGACATAAGAGTATTTGCCGTATTAGGATCCCATTCCTGATATTTACCCGGAGCATAAATATAAGAAATCAATGCATAAGGATTTACAGAAATTTTTTGTACTGCCGAATAAACAGGGGCGCCTTTTCCTACAGTAGTTTTTAATCTTACATCTACATTAGAAGCAACACCAGTTGGTAATGCAAGGCTCAACATTAAAGCATTAAATTCTATTACAGTATAAGATTTAGATAATACTCCACTACTTAAACCTGCTTCTTTTAGTGGGGAAAAGCTTGTGCCGGTAACTGCAAATTGCAACACATTGGTAGTTTCTACCGCAGGAGTATATTCCGCAGGAGTAATAGTGAAAGTAATTGCATTGTTATTTGCATTTGCACTAGATAAAGACAATGTAGTTGCACTTGCTTTAAGTGTAGGCTCAGATTTTAAAGATAAAACAGCTTGATCTTCATCTTTTTCGCAAGACCAAACCAGCATAATAGCTACAGCTGCGAAAAGAAGTTTTATTATATTTTTCATTATTGTAATTTTTTTTAAAATTTAATAACCTGGGTTTTGAGATAGGTTAGAATTGATATTCAAATATTTATTCGGAATAGGGAATAAAGTTCTGGTAGGTGCTATAGAATTTCCATTTTGGATCCCTCCTTTCCATTGCCAAGTGTAGCCGGATACGTAATGATTTAATCTGATTAAATCCTGTCTTCTTGTGCCTTCCCAGTACAATTCTTTAGCTCTTTCGTTCAAAATAAACATTTCTTTAGCGTCAGTTGTAGTAAGAGCATTAATATCAGACATTGTAATGTTTGTAGCATTACCTCTTGTTCTTAAAGTATTGATATACCCTAAAGCTGTAGCTGTACTACCTTTTCCATTAACAATTGCTAGTTCTGCATACATCAAATAAGCATCTCCCATTCTGAATAAAGCAAAATCTGCATCTGCAAAAGTACCATCACTTCCGCTTGCACCGCTTGCTTTTTTGTTAGAAAACTTAATCAATTTTGTACCTTCTTCAAATTTAGCATAATCTGAAATAGATGCAGGATCTGTACTTCCAGCTACTTTCATTACTCTAGCATCTGTTCCTGTAGATTGAATAAATTCTTGGCGGGCTCTAAAACCTGCCCAACCATCATTAACACCTAATGTAGCTCCTACCGGCTTAGTACAACTTGCAAGAATTAAAAAAGTAGTTCCTCCGTAAGTTTTTGTTTTAACACCATCAAAATTAATAGGGAAAATAACTTCATCTTGCGCTCCATTGATATTGTTATCTGCTTTAAATAAATCAGCATAAGGTATTGTTGCTACTTTATATGGCGAACCAATTACTTTTGTGATTTCGGTTAAAGCCTCCGTACTTCTATCTGTACCAGTATATACTTTTGCATTTTGGTATAGTTTGGCTTTCAACATCCAAGCAGCAGCTTTATCTGCTCTACCGTATTCATTGGTTTTTGCAGCTGCTAAATCTCCATCTATATCATTTAACTCTCCAAGTATATAGTTGAAAACATATTCTCTTGATTGTGCTGACGGTGTTACACCAGAACCAATAATGTAATCCTCTGTTGCAAAAGGAATTTTACCGTAAATATCTATTGCGTGATAGTAAGATAAAGCTCTTAAAAATCTTGCTTCCGCACGGAAAGTTTTTATTTGGGCTTTTAACTCTGCTGAAACCCCTCTTGATGATAATTTTTCATCGGTAGTTTCTCTTAAAAACTCATTTACCAAGCCAATTTGGAAAAATATTCTTGCAAAAAAAGCCTCATTGAATTTATTATCTGCGTTCCAAGTATTGAAGTTTAAATCTTTAATCCCCGGATTATCAGATTCTCCCCAAGCAATAATAGCTTCATCAGTTGTTAATTCTTGTAATTGCCAATATCCTCTGATATATTGTGAAAAACCCTCGTTAGGGCCTCCATCTACTTCTAATCCTAAATCTGAATTTCCGTTAGGAGAAGTTTGTCCCGTTACCGCTAGACCAGCATAAATTTTCGCTAAAAACTGCTTGTACGAGTCTGGATTGGCATAAAATTGTTCAGATGTGTATAGTTCATCATCATTTACTTTAACATCCAAATCATTAATACAAGAAGTCACTGATAAAAGAAATACACCAGCAATAGCCAGGTTTCTTAATTTTAATATATTTAATTTCATTTTTTCTAAAGTTTAAAAGTTTGCATTAATCCCTAAAGTAAACATTCTTGCTCTTGGATATATTGAAGAATCTCTTCCTTCATTAAATACTTCTGGATCTATGTTTTTATATTTCGTGATAACGAGTACATTATTTACACCGGTATAAAATCTTATAGAACCATTGTTTTTTAATAAATTATTAAAAGTATATCCTAAAGTTACATTATCCAATTTCACAAAACTTCCGTTTTTAACGTAATAGTCAGATTCTTTATTGGTAAATCTAAAATTAGTATTAGTAAAGTCTACAGGAGCATTATTAATAGTACCATCTACCGTATTATAAATGTTACCTAATTGCGCTCTATCTGCAGAAATTTGATCATATAAATAATTTCCTATACTTGCTCTCCAAGCCATAGAGAAATCGATATGTTTTCCAAAAGTTGCATTGGTCATAAAGCCCATTGTTACATCTGCTTGTGGTTTTTTGTAAATATATTTATCTGCAGAAGTTATGACACCATCATTATTTCTATCTACATAAGCTCCTTCTATTGGTTTACCATTGTTATCATACACCTGTTGGTACACATTAAACGCATAAGGAGAATATCCTGTTGTAAATGTTTGTATAAAAGCACCCAAACCTACACCACCTTTATCAATTTTATCTGACTCTAACTCTTTAATTTTTATATTGTTATAGGTTGCATTATAATTGAAATTCAGGGTGAAGTTTTCTTTTTTCACAGCTTTTATATCCAATCCCAGCTCTATCCCTTTAGACTGTAGTCTACCAATATTTTTAGGACCAATAATCCTTAAATTTTCTAAAGGACCTTCTGGTACGATAGAAAGCAAGTCTTTAGTATCTGCTAAATAAAAATCTAATGTCCCTGTTACTCTATTTTTAGCGAATCCAAAATCTAATCCTAGATTATATTTTATACTTTCTTCCCATTTTAGGTTTTCATTATATCCATTGGCTTTTGCAATCTGATAAAACGTATTTCCGAATTGATAGTATAATGTAGAAGATACGTTATAGGTTTTAAAATAATCATATCTGTAATCTAAAATATCTTGCTGTCCTGTTTTACCAACACTTGCTCTTAGTTTAAGATCCGAAAGTGTAGAATTTCCTTTCAGGAAACTTTCTTCAGAAATTTTCCAAGCGGCAGCTACTCCACCGAAATTACCCCATCTGTTATCTTTACTAAAACGAGAAGAACCATCTCTTCTATAATTTACGGTAAGTAAATATTTATTGTTATATCCTAAATTTAACCTACCAAAAAATGCCTGTAAATTAACATCCGGTTTAGAATCCGGATTATAAAAATTATTAATAGGGTCTAAAGTGTATAAAAATGTATTTTTAGTATCGAAACTAGTTTTATGGTAGTTTTGATATTCATAACCTCCCATTACATCAAAATTGAATTTGCCAAAAGTTTTACCATAATTCAACTGTACGTTAGCATTTTTATTCAATAGGCTTTCTCCAGTGAAAGACTCTGAACCATAATATGCAAAAGTATTTGCAACAGAATAATATCCGTTTCTAGAATTTTTAGTTGTAGTTATATGCCCGTCTAATTCTTTACTATCCAAACCTGCGTTAGCAACTAATCTCAATTCCGGTAAAAAATGGAATTTATATTCCATGTTTACATTTCCAAAAAATCTTTTGAAATTTTGAATATCGTGCTTATTTCTTAACTGTGCTACAGGATTCGAAACTCCATTAGGATTATAAGTGCCTGTCGTAGAATTGAAATTACCTCCTCTGTTTTCATAGTAACCATCTCCGTAGATAGAATTGTCATCATAAACAGATTGTGTAGGGTTCATGGAAAGTGCATTACCTATAGCTGCTTCATCGGCATTATTTTTAAAAGTATAAGAATAAGTACCCGTAATATTAAATTTTAAATGATCATCGAAAAAACTAGGGCTAATTGCAATATTTCCTGTTGTTCTTTGAAAACCGGAAGTAATCAATAATCCACTATTTTCTAAATGATCTACAGAGAAACGGGTTGGTACTTTTCCAAACAAACTTCCGGAAACAGAAGCGTTAATATCATTAGTTACAGATGTTTTAAAAATTTCATCTTGCCAATCAGTATTAGCAGTGCCTAATTGAGCTATTTTATCCGGAACAAATTGATTAATTAAAGTCCTAAACTCATCACCATTATATACTTTGATTTTTTTAGCGAGCGTATTAACCGTAGTAAAAGCATTTAATGATACCCTTAATCTTTTTCCTCCTTTTTTGGTTGTAATTAATAAAACCCCATTAGATCCTCTAGATCCGTAAATTGCAGTAGAAGCTGCATCCTTTAATATAGAAAAAGATTCTATGTCATTTGGGTTGATAGTAGATAAAGAAACTCCATCTAAAGGCAAACCATCTACAACCAACAAAGGCTCATTACTTGCATTTAAAGAAGAGCCTCCTCTTACTCTGATGATCGGTTCACTTCCTGGTGTTCCAGATTGGGTGATTACCACTCCGGCAGCACGACCATTAATAAGCCCTTCTGCAGTTGTTACAGCACCTTTATTAAAATCGGCTGTTGATAGAGAGGTGATTGAACCTGTCAGATCAGTCTTCTTCTGCTTCCCATACCCTATCAAAACAACCTCCTCTATTTTTTTCTCCTTAGTAATAGAGTCTTTTGTTTGTGCATGTATCATTGTGCTTGCCAAGAGAAAAGCAGGCGCAATTTTTAATACCGTTGTAAAATTTTTCACAATATTGTTTTTTTATATAGTTTGTTTTTTATAATAATTTTGGCATAGAGCCAGACTTGTAATTTATAAAAAAAATAGAATTATCATAAATTTAATGAAAATTAAGATAAAATTATGTAAATTACCTGAGTATTTTAAACCAAACTACTGTTTTTCATTCACTTACGATAAATTATGTGAAACATAACAACACGCCAAGGTTAACAATAAGTTAAACATCTATTTAACTAAATGTAATATTTCAAACATCCTAAACAATTTTAAAGCTTTTTAAGCAGAGACTAGCACCAGTTTTTGGGAGATAATCCGTATCTTTGCAGATAAAATTTTACTATAAATGTCAAACAGAAAGATGATTACGGCAGCTTTGCCTTATGCAAACGGACCGGTTCATATAGGACATTTGGCAGGTGTTTATATTCCTGCGGATGTTTACGCAAGATTTCAGAGAAGATCAGGAAAAGATGTAGCGTTTATCTGTGGTTCAGATGAGCACGGAATTCCTATCACCATCAGAGCAAAAAAAGAAGGAGTTACTCCACAAGATATTGTAGACAAATACCACGAGATCATCAAAAAATCGTTCTCAGATCTTGGGATTTCTTTTGATGAATACTCCAGAACGACTTCTAAGAATCATCATGATACAAGTCAGGATTTCTTTAAAGTTCTTTACGAAAAAGGGAAATTTACAGAAGAAGTTTCTGAGCAGTATTTTGACGAACAGGCTAATGAGTTTTTAGCTGACAGATACATCGTTGGAACTTGTCCGAATTGTGGAAACGAAAATGCGTACGGAGATCAGTGTGAGAAATGCGGTACTACTCTTTCTCCATCAGAATTGATTAATCCAAAATCAATGTTAAGCGGAAATGTTCCGATTCTTAAAGAAACTAAGAACTGGTATCTTCCATTAAACGAATATGAAGATTTCCTTAATGAATGGATCATTGAAGGCCATAAAGACGACTGGAAACCTAATGTTTACGGACAGGTTAAATCTTGGTTAAACGATGGGTTAAAACCGCGTGCTATGACCAGAGATCTTAACTGGGGGGTTCCTGTTCCGCTTCCAAATGCAGACGGAAAAGTATTGTATGTTTGGTTTGATGCACCAATTGGATATATTTCTTTCACGAAAGAATGGGCTGCGAAAAACGGAAAAGACTGGAAAGATTACTGGCAGCGCGAAAACAGTGATTTAGTTCACTTTATCGGAAAGGATAATATTGTGTTCCACTGTATTATTTTCCCTGCGATGATGAAGGCTCACGGAGATTATATCATGCCAACCAACGTTCCTGCTTTTGAATTTTTAAATCTTGAAAACGATAAAATTTCAACCTCAAGAAATTGGGCAGTTTGGGCACATGAATATGTTCAGGATTTCCCTGGACAGCAAGATGTATTAAGATATGCTTTGCTTTCTTCTGCTCCTGAAACTAAGGATAATAATTTTACTTGGAAAGATTTTCAAACTAAAAATAATTCAGAATTAGTTGGAATTTTTGGAAACTTTATCAATAGAGTTGCTGTTTTGATTCATAAATATTATGATGGAGTTGTTCCTCAAGGTGATGTAAATGCTCCTGAATTACAGGAAATCAATAAATCAGCAAAAGAAATTTCAGGATTCTTAGAAAATTACGAATTCAGAAACTCATTAACTGCTTTAATGAATTTAGCACGTTTCGGAAATCAATATCTTCAAGCTGAAGAGCCTTGGAAAACCATTAAAGACAATCCGGAAAAAGCGGCACAATCTTTATTCGTTGGAGCTCAGATTGCCGTTGCTTTGGCTCAATTGTGTGAACCATTTATGCCTTTCAGTTCTGAGAAATTATTGAATATGTTCAACGTTGAAAAATCAAACTGGAATGATGTTGAAACTAAAAATGTTTTAATTGAAACAGGCCATAAAATCAACGAATCATCACTTCTTTTCTCAAAAATTGAAGACGATGTTATTGAAGCTCAGATTCAAAAATTAGAGGACACAAAACAAAACAATAAAAAAACAAACCCTAACGCAAATCCTATGAAAGAGGAAATAACTTTTGATGATTTCACGAAAATCGATTTAAGAACAGCTACTATTATTGAAGCTGAAAAAGTTGAGAAAGCTGATAAATTATTAAAATTAACTGTTGACACTGGCGTTGACGTAAGAACAGTTGTTTCCGGAATTGCAGAAAGTTTCACTCCGGAAGAAGTGATCGGAAAGCAGGTAATGATTTTATTAAATCTTGCTCCAAGAAAAATCAGAGGAATTGAGTCTCAGGGAATGTTGCTATTAACAACAAAACCAGACGGAAAATTATCTTTTGTAACTCCAGATGATTCTCATGTAGAAAACGGTATTGAGATTGGATAAATTCTAATTAAAACTATATGAAATGGGCATTTTTGTGCCCATTTTTTTATTAATCATGGTAAATAAAAGTGTTTTAAGAAAACTATCAGACTACGAATTAAATAAGTACATAAAAGAAGGTAACCGCTTTACTCCCGAGGCAGTTCAAATGGCTTTTGAAATTCTTGAGGAAAGAGGACGAACTTTCACAACCGAAGAGAAAATCAGTATTCAAAATATCATTCAAAACAAAAAAGAATCTGAGGCTGCAAAAAAGAACGAAGAAATTGAAGACTGGAAAGATCATATTACCACAGATTCATCCGCCATCAGATTGTATTCAAGAGCATTACTTTTGAGTTCAAGTTTCTTTCTTGGAACTTTTTATGGAGCTTTTTTATTAAGTCTAAATTTTATAAAACTAAAAAAATATGCTTCAGCAGTCTTTACTATGTTTTTCGGAATCATCTACATTCCTTTTCAATACTATACTTACCGATTTTTAATCGGAAATGGCTTTGCAAACTCTTCGAGATATAGCCCCGAAATTCTTCCTTTAATTTTAGGACCTTTAATTTTAATTATAATTTGGGTAACAATGATGCCTAAAAGACTTGCATATAGAACGCAGTCATTCGTTTTCCCAGTAATTCTTGCAATTGCCATGCTGATTTTGATTTTCATCAATTATCAGGGATGGTTTTCAAGTTATTTTTTATTGAGATTTACTCAATTATAATATATAAATGTAGGAAAACGGTAATCTTCAACATTTTAAATAAGAAAGACGCATAGATTTATGCGTCTTTCTTGTTTTTATCCGTCATCGCGAAGAGTAATGACAAAAAACTAATTATTTCTTAGTCAATTTTGCTAAATAACAATCTTCGTCCTGCATTACTTTTTCAATGCTGAAACCATTATTTTCAGCAGCATTTTGGAAGGTATTAAAATCAAGATACAACCATTTTATAGGATCTTCTGATTCCCCTTTGTAATGAACGATATAATCTAACTCTCCGTAATATCCTGTCGCCGGAATTAAAACTCCTCCATCATCATCACGGTCAAACATATATAAAATATCGGTGCTGTCGATGAGGATTTGACCGTTTTCGTTTAATAAAGAATGAAGCTTTTTAAGGTAGATATCAATCTTCTCAAGACTTTCAAAGATTCCGGTTCCGTTCATTAATAATAAGATAGTATCAAAGGTCTGACCTGAAAAATCAAGGATGTTTTCACAAACTGTATTTTTGATTCCTCTTAATTGACCCACCTCAACAGATTTAGCTGAAATATCTAAAGCCAAGACATCTAAACCTCTTTCATTTTGAAGATATAATGAATGCGAACCTGCCCCTGCTCCAATATCCAAAACTTTTCCTTGAGATAATTCCAGCGCTTTTTGTTCAATATCATTCATCTCTTCAAAGTCTCTGAAAAGATATTCCACCGGAAGCTCGTCCAACTCAGAAATTGAAGTTTCAGTCTGCAAATCTTCAGGATTTTCGTTGTGAAAATAATCCCAGATTGCTTTACCCATTAAATCTTTCATGTCATATTTTAATACAGCAAAGATAAGGTTTTGAGAAGGAAAAATGAAGGTCAACTAGAAGACAATATTCTGAAATATTATTTAAAATACACTCAAATCATATTGTTTAACCAAGTCTAAAATCATGTGATAACCTGCTAGAGAATTTCCATGTTGATCTAAAGCCGGACTGAAAACACCAATCCCCATTTTTCCGGGAACAGATACCGTGATTCCACCTCCAACACCAGATTTGCTTGGTAAACCTACATTTCGAGAATATTCTCCACTGAATTCATACATCCCAGCCGTCAGCATTTGTGATTCAACTAATTTTGCGATGTCCTTATTTTTATGCGTAGAATCTCCGTCAAATCGTACACATTGATTAGCAAAGAAGTAGCCTATTTTAGCCAAATCTTCAGTATTCAACTCAATAGAACATTGTTTGAAATAATTATCCAATTGATCCTCATTTCCAGAAATCAATCCATTATTTTTCATCAGATAAAACATTCCTCGGTTACGATTTCAAGTAGATTTTTCAGATTCATAAACAGATTTGCTGTAATCAATTGTTTGATTTTTGGTAATATACCTTACCATATCCAAAATTTTAAGAAACGGTTTTTCACCATCTCCGGCAATTAAAGAAGTCGTAAGAATAGCACCCGCATTCATCATAGGATTAAGCGGCTTTCCTATTGTTTCAAGATTAGAAAAATGATTAAAAGGTTTATCAGATCCAAAATATCCCATTTTATCAAAAACATTTGCTTCTCCCCTTTCGTTCACAGCAACCATTAATGCAATAATTTTAGAAATACTTTGCATCGTAAACTTCTTCTGAACATCACCTGTATTAAAAACTTTACCATTTTTATCTACAACCGAAAAAGCAATCGCTTTGGCGTCCATTTTACCTAGTTCAGGAATATAATCAGCAACTTTACCTTTCGTATAATACGCCCTGTTTTGTTCGAGAATACTGTTTAATGTTTTTTCCGAAATCGTTGAAATATCTGCTGTTTTCTGAGCATATATCACCGTATTTAAAGAAAGAAAAGCTGCAACAAGAATTCCTTTTGCAGATAAAAAGCTGTTTTTTTTCATATTGAATATAATCTCTATTTTACTTTTTCTAAAAGATATAATTTAGCCCCGGAAAATGCCAATTTAGGCATCAGATTACCTTCCAGAACCATTGTTTTATTATTGACATCAATCACGGAGATGTAGTTATTGGAATTGTATTCTATATAATTTTCCTTTTCTTTCGTTATAGGATTTTTTCCGAATTCTAAAGAGTATTTCACCCAATCTTCCTTCTCAGAACTACAATGAACGGGTTGAAATTTAGATCTCTTAGCCTTGAAAATAATCTGATCGAAGCTATCTGTACAGTCTGATGTAAATGAACTTTCAGGATTTTGATCTTTTGTAAAGTCTTCAAAAGAGCCATGGTAAACTCCTACGACCTTCCAAGTTCCATCAAGACGGTCTTCATCAATTTTTCCGTTGGCTTTACGAACTGCCCAGCTAATTCCGTTGACTGTTCCTTTTACGGCTTTGTAGCTTACATTTACAGCTCCTTTAACCACTTTTGCAGCAGTAGATACCACACAAGAGTTTAATACTAGAAGAGCTGAAACCAGAAATACTATTTTTTTCATCATCGAATTTTTATTGTTTACAAATATAATTAATTAAAATTTTCATAAATATTATATTCGAAATCTTTCATAAAGCATGCTCAGTAATAATAAAAAAACGGAGCTTATTTAAAACTACAGCCATTTATTCTCAAGAATCCAAACATGAGTATCTTTAATAAATTCCTCGCCATATACTGATATACCGGGAATTTTATTCTTATACTTTTTTATTGTTTCTGTCAAAAAATTATAAAAAACAGTTCCCATGATTAGCCGTTGTTCGTCTTTAGATAAGGGATGGTATCTGCCATCTATAAAAGGACGGATGATTTCTTCTTCAATTAATAAATCCATTCCTAATGCATTCTCATCTTTATAAAATCTTCTTTTTGGCTTCCATTCATACGCCTTGGGAAGGCAACGAAAACATACCCATAAATCAAAAGGAAGCTTATTTGTGTATTTTAAAAGTACATCCTGCTCATAAGCATACAGCTCATCTCCTATCTCACTTACCCAACACCACTTGCCACTTGGTGTGTCAGAGGTTAAATCAATTTTCATAATTTAATTTTACATTGTACAACTATCAAATATAGTCTTATTCTACAAGTCTATTTAATTGAAAAATCTCACGAATGTTATACTCTCATTCTTATCACCATCATTACTATTTTCTATTTTCCACAGATAATCTTGCAAAAATATTTCCATAACTTGTAGTGTTTTAAACAGCATCATATCTTATGACAAATAAAGATTTTAATTATCAAAAAGGATATACTTTCAGTAAACATATTCCGGAAGATATATCACCTTTTGATCGGGTATTTGATATTTTCAAAGATTTACTGACGCATACTTCTGGTGATATTGAGGAAGCTTTTGAGTGGCTCGATATGCTTGATAAAGAATATAACATTTTCAATGATGAATATACTCTTGAAGATTTTGAAGCAGACTTAAAAAAACGCGGATACATTAAAGAGGAAGAAGATTCTAAAGACGGTAATTCAGGATCAGGAAAAGGTAAAAATATACTGACCGCCAAACTTGAAGCCGCTTTGCGTGAGTATGCATTAGATCAAATTTTCGGAAAACTCAAAAAAAGCGGTGTAGGAAACCATCGCACCACAAAAACAGGAGTCGGTGATGAGCATGATGGCGAAAACCGTAATTTCCAATATGGAGATGATCTTTCTTTGGTAAACATGACCGAAAGTCTAAAAAATGCCCAGATCAATAACGGAATTTCAGACTTACGATTGACAGAAGACGATCTTATTGTAGAGGAAACCAAGCATAAGGCGCAAATGAGTACTGTGTTGATGATCGACATCAGTCACTCCATGATTTTGTATGGTGAAGACCGCATCACGCCTGCCAAAAAAGTAGCTATGGCATTGGTGGAATTAATCAAACGAAAATATCCAAAAGATTCCATTGATATTATTGTTTTTGGAAATGAAGCATGGCCAATCAAAATCAAAGATCTACCCTATTTGCAAGTCGGGCCTTATCATACCAACACTGTTGCCGGGTTGGAATTGGCAATGGATATTCTTCGCAGAAAAAGAAATACCAACAAACAAATTTTCATGATCACTGACGGGAAACCAAGTTGTATTAAGCTTCCTACCGGAGAATTTTACATGAATAGTGTCGGTTTAGATGAAAAAATTGTTAACCAATGTCTCAACAAAGCAGCAGAAGCAAGAAAACTTAAAATTCCGATCACCACATTTATGATTGCACAAGATCCCTATCTTCGTCAGTTTGTAAATGCATTTACTGCTCAAAATCAAGGAAAAGCCTTTTTAACAGGTCTTTCCGGTTTGGGAGAAATGATTTTTGAAGATTACGAAAAAAACAGAATAAAGAGAATTTAAATAAAGGCTGAATGTTGGAAGCTTGAAGATAGAAATTGATACACTTTACAACGAACCACGAAGTGGTTCAATAATATTAGCCTCGGGTACAACCCGGGGAAATAAAAAATCAAAAACAAACATTAAATATCATCCCCAAAACATCAACTATCAACTATCAACTATCAACTATCAACTATCAAAATTAAACCCTCCTCCATCCAACCCTCAGAAATAATAAAATTTAAAATGAAAAACGATATTACATTTAAAGAATTAAAAAAATCAGGATACCAAGATAAAACGATTAACGAAGAAATTCAGGCTAATTTAATTACAAAAATTAAAGCTAAAGAACCTGTATTTGAAGGACTTTGGGGTTATGAAGATTCGGTGGTTCCTCAATTGAAGAAAGCTATTCTTGCTGGACATCACATTAATTTATTAGGTTTACGCGGACAGGCAAAAACCAGAATTGCCAGAAGTATGGTAAGTCTTCTTGATGAATATATGCCGATCGTAAAAGGTTCTGAAATCAATGACAGTCCATTTCACCCGATTTCAAAATATTCAAGAGATCTTATCGCCGAACATGGTGATGAAACTCCGATTTCTTGGGTACACCGTTCAAACCGTTTCTTTGAGAAACTGGCAACACCAGATGTGAACGTTGCCGATTTAATTGGTGACATCGATCCTATCAAAGCAGCAACGTTAAAACTCCCTTATTCCGATGAACGTGTTTTACATTACGGAATGATTCCACGCGCCAACCGTTCTATATTTGTTTTGAATGAATTACCCGATTTACAGGCTAGAATTCAGGTTTCTTTGTTTAATATTTTACAGGAAGGTGATATTCAGATCCGCGGATTTCAATTGAGAATGCCTCTTGATATTCAGTTTGTCTTTACAGCAAATCCGGAAGATTATACCAATCGTGGAAGTATTGTTACTCCTTTGAAAGACAGAATTGGGTCACAAATTTTCACTCACTATCCAAAAACAATTGCTCTTGCCCGACAAATTACGGAACAGGAAGCGGCCATTTCAACTCAGGATAAATCACAGATACAGATTCCTAGTTTAGCGAAAGATCTTTTGGAACAGGTTGCTTTTGTAGCCCGTGACAGTGAATATGTTGATGCGAAAAGCGGCGTAAGCGCACGACTTACCATCAGTGCAATGGAAAATCTAGTAGCTGCGGCAAAATTAAGATTAATTGAATCAGATGCAGAAAAAACTACGGTTCGTTTGCTTGATTTCATGTCGATTATTCCATCAATTACAGGAAAAATTGAGCTTGTTTATGAAGGCGAACAAGAAGGTGCAGATTATGTAGCTAAAATACTGATTGACAAAGCAGTCATGATACAATTTGAAAACCTTTTCCCACGTATTTCTAAACTAGAAAAAGACGGAATTAAAAATCCATACACTGATTTAATTAAATGGTTCAACAAAAATCATCTTGAACTAAATTATACTGATACAGACGAAGAATTCTATGGCAAACTTAACAGCATCAAGCCTTTAGTGGAAGTTGTTGAGGAAAATACTTCAGAACTAAGTATTGAAGATCAAAACTTCTGTAAAGAATTAGTTCTATGGGCATTAACGATCAGTAAAAAATTAGATAAAGCCGAAAATCAAAACACTTTCACATTTGATTCTACAGGAATTGGTCAGTTTTTACGTAATTAAGGTTAAAAATATATAACTTAAAAGTTTGTTTCAAGTATTTTGGAACAAACTTTTATTTTAATTACCTTAGGTGATATCAATAAATCTAAACCTAACAGGTTTTTGAAACCTCTTAGGTTTGACATATGGATAAAAAAATTAACGTTTAAAATATTCTTTAAAAGTCTTTTAATGAAGAAAGCTAAATATTAAAATGAATACATGGACACCAATTCCTCTTGAGGAACTGTATGAAAACATTCACAAATACGAAGTGGAATTACACGGTAAATTCTGGAATTTCTGGCAATTAATAAAAATAGATCCTATAAAATGGAAAGAGGAAGAATATGGAGATGAAGGGGGTGGTTTTTGGGTGGTTGCAATTTGTGGTAAGAAAGTGGTATGGTATAATGATATTGAAGAAGGTTTCAACATTTCAAACTATACAAAATGGGGCAAAATAGACGAATATTACTGCAATCAAGATGAAATAAATATTGCTGTATTAAGAATGTATGAACTCATTACATTTGGTGGAAATACAATAGGCCAAGCGAGATAATTACACCTTTCTTGATTTAATCCTTAAAAAAGTAAAACCCCACTTTACAATAAAATGGAGTTTTACAAGTGAAAAACAAGGTATCTTTATATCGCAGGCCCGGCTGCGTCTTTTATATCTTCTATTAATCTTTTTCGTTCTCTTAATCTTCTTCTTGCAATCACCGATTTTCCGCTCAGCATTCTTACGAATCGGACATATGTAAACTGTTCTCTTCCAAAATGATGGGTGATAATGTAAGTCAGCACCACAAACCCTGCAAGAATAATATATCCGAATAGCTTTTTATTGGCGGCAATAATTGCATTCAACTGAATAGCTTTCATATTGGCGGCTACATTTTGTGGACTTATCGTCATTCCATCCATATAAACTGCCAAATCTCCAACCGCAACGATCTGAAAACGATATTGAAACCAAGAATATAAGGCTGAGAAAAATCCAACCGCAAAAAACGTTCTCCAAACCAATACTAATCCGATGGCGGCCAACATATCATCCAATTCCAATTTATCCAACGTATAAAACCAAACTGAGATGAATAGCGAACCCATTCCATATCCTTTCAAAAACATCGGCAAATACCATCCGTCATAACTGAATTCTAAGACCATCGAAAAGTACATGATAATTACATAGCCCATCATTGCTGAAAAGCCTGAAAAGATGAACATCTTCAACGGAATTTCTTTTTTAAACCAAAATATTGCCGTTACTCCCGCTAAAACCAATCCTGGAATCATTAATAAATTCAATCTTGCATTCGTTAATTGATCATAGCCCAAAACTCCTACGGCAAATGTATTTTGAATAGAAGTTGTTCCTAAAAACATCCCTAAACACATCAACATAAATAAACCGTGCTGAACATTGTTTTTTGAAAATATGGTGAAAGACAAATAAGGTCTTTTTAAGGTTAATTGTCTCAATACCAACGAAGAAAAACTCACAAAAGCAGCTATACTGGCATTAATAATTTTACTTGAATTCAACCAATCCTGCTGTTTCCCGAAAGAGAAAACATACGCTGAAAACATGAACGTTGAAACGAAAAGTAAAATACTCAGCCAATCAATATAATGCAACGGAATTTTTAAAGCAAAGTATTTATCGTGCATAAAAATCCAGTGTAAAAGCGCCAAAATAAAACAGAGAACCGATATTAAAATATAGAATTGCTGCCAATTATATTGAATCGAAACTTCCACCGCATAATACGCTGCTACTTGATTCATTACTAAAACGAACGTATAAAATGCTCCATAAAACATTCCTCTGTTACCGATCATCGCCATTAATGGTAAGAACAATTCTATGGTAACCATCATTTTTAGAAATCCGATAACTAAAGAAGTAAAAATAAAGATCATTGGATCAATAGTCGTAGCATTCAGATAACTTAATAAGCCCAAAAGAACCAATAAAACAATCATTTTATCACGAACTTTAAACCTCATTTTCATTCTCATAACAATCGGCATACACGCTCCCATTCCAATCGTTGTGGCATAATTTGCCCACATGAAATATTCCGTCATAGCACCGGTACCGCTCACTAGATAACTGATATTTCCCGTGAACACTCCACCCAATGGCATCACTACGGCAAGCAGCAATACAATCAGCAAAAGCTGTATGGGTTTTGGTACCCAATCGTGATATAGTCCTTTGTTATACATGTTTTTAGATATTTAAAAGTTTGAAGTTTGATGATGGAAGCCGGAAGTTTTTTCAAGCTGCATAAACTCACTTCTTTCTGCATCCAGCTTCCAACTAAAAACCTATTTATTAATACTGATATTCATATTCATCCCCGCGCTCAGTTTAGCAATATCTTCTTTTTTATTAGAATCCGTAAATTCGATTCTTACAGGAATTCTTTGCTGAACTTTAATGAAGTTTCCGGTAGAATTATCCGTCGGCACACTTGAATATCTTGATCCTGTTGCTGCTGAAACTGCCGTTACAATTCCTTCAAATTGTTGTCCACCCAAAGCATCTGCTGTCATCACCATTTTCTCTCCAATCTTAATATTAGGCATCTGACTTTCTAAGAAGTTGGCGGTTACCCATTTTTGACCGTTCAGAACAATCGTTGCAACTTGCTGACCTGGTTGAATTAATTGTCCTTCTGAAATCGTTCTTCTTCCCATCACGCCATCGTAAGGCGCGATAATTACGGTATAAGAAAGGTTGATTTTAGCCATATCCAAAGCTGATTTCGTTCTTTTAATCTCAGCATCATTGATTCCTAATTTGCTCTTCACTTCCGTTGTTGAAAGATTAGCAGATTGTTTTTGATTAACAAACGTTTCATACGCTGCTTTTTGAGCATCATATTCCGTTTTTACCTGATCGTATTGTTGTCTTGTTACCGCTTCTGCAGTTAAAAGATTTTTATATCTTGTTAAATTTTGCTCAGCATTCCAAAGTCTGGCTTTTGCTCCTGCAATATTAGATTCCATAACACTTACGTTATTGGAAACAGTGTTTACTGAAGAAGAAGTTGCTGAACGTTGTGCCAACGCATTTTGATATGCTGCTTCCGCCTGGCCTAATTGGGTTATAATCTCACGATCATCCAGAATAGCAAGAGTATCTCCTTTTTTTACAGGTTGATGTTCAATGAATTTTATTTCTTTAATATATGCCGAAACTCTCGTATTGATTGGGTTGATAAACTCCTCAACCTGAGCAGCTTCTGTATATGTTTTATCTCCGATATGAAAATATTCACGAACCAGCCAAAACAGTCCGAAACCGATCAGTAAAAAAACAATCGTGTTTGAAATAATCGCTCTTATCTTATTCTTTTTATTTTCTTTCTTTTTTTGAGCAGCACTTGGTTTTTCAGGAGCCTGAACCGTTTGTGGCGCTATATTTTGAGTATTTTGTTCCTTGTTTTCCATTGTTTGATTTTCAGTTTTAAAAAATTAAAGCGTTCCTGTAGATTTCAAAAGATTGTAATATTGATACAATACATTAATCTCTGCATTCGCAAAATCCAGTTCAGATTGTAGTTTTTGGTTTTGAGCATCGATCATTTCGGCTTGTACAGCCAACTGATTCAGATATTTAGCTTCTGTAATTTTGTAGTTTTCTTCAGCTAATAACTTAGCATCATTCAGAATATCAGCCTGTTGAATTGATTCCTGATATTTTACATATGCAGCATTCACTCCCATATCAATATTTTGCTGAACCAAAGTCATGGCATCATTAGCCTGATTTTTTTGCAGCTCTCCAAGCTTTACTCTTTCTTTTGTTTTATACAGATTATCAATATTATAACTCAAAGAAATACCGGTTTGCCAACCTCCGGAATACATATCCAGGACAGGATTTCTCGTCGTAATTGGTCTTTGCAAAGTATAACCTCCGAAACCTGCTATTGTAGGCATTTTATCTGTTTTAATAATCTCAATATTTTTATCGGCAACATCAATATTCGTCTTCGCAGATTTCATTTGTGGATTGCTGTTATGCGCTAAATCAAAATAATAATCCATCCCGATTCCTGATTCTTTGTTGTTTAAACTTTCAATCGGAATAATCTCAGTATCAGAAGATAAACCTAAGGCGATACTTAAATTATAATTAAGTATTTTTTTGTTGTTCGCCAACGTTAAAATTCCCTGATCTAAGTTTTTGATCGCCAATTCTCCACGAATCACTTCGTTTCGGGTAACCATTCCCTGCTGATAGAATTTTTGAATGTTTTTCAAACGTTCCTGAGCCAGTTTTTTGTTATTTTGAAAAACCGATTCTTGGTTTAAAATTTTATAAACGTCCAAATAATTAGAGATTACTAAAAACTTCACATCCTGTTTGTTTTTCTCTAAATCCAATTCTGATAATTGCTCACGAAGTCCGGCCAATTCAATAGACTTATTCACCAATCCACCTTTAAAGATCAGTTGAGTCGCTTGTACCGCGTAAGAGCTTCCGTAATGCGGCATCGGAATATTGGTAGAGTTTGAAAAATCTTTATCGATTGCCAAAACATTACCCAAATAAAACTGACTTGTAGAAGCCGTAATTGTAGGCAGCTTTTGCAGTTTTGTAACATTCGTATTTTGTTTCGCAATATCAATATTCTGTGCTGAAACTTTTAATTGCTGATGATTTTGTAGCGCCAGTTCGGCGACTTCATTCGCTGTCAGCTGTTTAATTTCTTGTGAAAAAAACAGCGCAGGAAATAGTGCTATCACGAGTGATAGAGCTGTTTTTATATTCTTAACCATTTTACCTTGTTTTACGAGTACAAAGTTACGGCAGTGATGAAGTCAAACAAATGTTTGAGAATTGGAAAAAGATGTTCAAATGTAAGATTTTAACTTTCGAACTGATTTCTATATTGGCTCGGACTTACCTCCAAATGTTTCTTAAAAAAGTGAGAAAATGAGTATTGATCGCTAAATCCCAAGATCGATGAAATCTCTGAAACAGGCTTTTTTGAAGAGTTCAAAAGCACTTTGGCTTCATTCATTACAATCACTGCGATGATCTGACTTGCCGACTTTCCTGTTATCGTCTTCACCACCGAAGAAAGATGTCTCGTTGTAATCGACTGCCGCTCGGCGTAGAACTCAACAGTTCGCTCTGTGAGATGGTGCTCTGCAAGATCTGTCAGGAAATTAAAAACAATCTCTTCCTGTCTCGACATTTGGCTCATAGAATTATTATCTTCCTTAGAAATAATTCCCGCCATTTGGTAACAAAACACTGAAAATAAATGTTCTACCATTTCTTTTTTGTACGTCATTTCGGTTGGAGAATCAAGAATATATTTCAGAAAGTTGACACTTTTCCAAACGACGTCCATTTCGTCCTGTTGAAAAGGAACGCCAATATTCATCTGTTGACGAAAATAACGATAGGTAATTAATCTATTGAATTTCAATGATAACGCAGAAATAAATTCTCGCTTATAAGAAACCATTCTTGATTGAAAATCATCACTTACAGAAACCATTTCGTAAATTGTTTGTGGATCGGTGACCATAAACATATTCTCAGAAAGCTCCAAATCACGAAAATGCTGTTTGAGCTTTATTGTTCCTGATTTAATAAAAATAAAAGCAGGGTTATCCGGACGAAAAGGCTTATCGGCAGAGATCCTTTCGAAAATATTATGTTGCGTAAAAATCTCTACTCCAAACTTTTCTAAGACAGACATAACACAAATGTAAGCAATATGCTCTGCGATTACAAAATTTTATTAATTTAGTATTTTCCAAATTCCTATTATGAGAAAGATTGATTTACTATTTGCAGAATATGCCGAAAGCCATAGAAACTCAACCAATAAGCTGATCCATTGGATCTGTGTTCCTTTGATTTTCTGGACGATTTTAGGGTTTATTTCTCTTATTCCGTCAATGTCAATTTGCTTCAGATATATTGGCTGTATCAGTTATGTAAGTCTTTTTGCGATGGTTTTAGTAACCATATTTTACATGAGACTTTCCTTTTTAATTGGCCTGATTATGCTTCTTGTAATGACTTTAATGGAGAGTTTCGCTTATGGAATTAATATTCGTTTTAAAGAAAATTCGTGGCTTGTATATCTTGCCGTTTTTATCGTCACTTGGATTTTACAGTTTGTAGGCCATAAAATTGAGGGTAAAAAACCGTCTTTCTTAAAAGATTTACAATTTCTCTTAGTCGGACCAATCTGGCTTTTAAGTTTTGTTCTTAAAAAACTGGGAATTAAGTATTAAAAATCTATTTTAGGTTGGAAGCTGGATGCAGGAAGATAGAAGTTTATGCCGTGTGAAAAACTTCCATCTTCAAGGCTTTTTTAATCTTCCAAAGCATAAACTGCAAAACTGGACAGCCAATGATCACCACCATAATTTCCTTGGAAAAGAAGTGGAAGTCCATTGTTTAAAAATACAGTTGCCGTTTTTTGGAATTCCTTTTTTAATGGATGATTATTGGGAAGAGATTTTGCAATTCCTTTCATACACCATGCTTTTGTAAAAGACAAACCAACCAAATGAACGGTTTGATAGTCAGACAAATCGCTTACGACAGGTATTTTTTCAATATTCTCTAAACTTCGTTTTTCGTAGAAATTATTTAACCATTTTACAAATTCTTGTTGAGGAAGAACTCTTCTCATTAAATCTGCAATTTCCAAACTTGGCGAGAAGAAATCTGAACCGTCGGGTTCCAAATAAGCAGGTGTTTTGGTATTATTTAAGTAAAAATATTTTGCCCTTTCTATTAATTGACTTTCAAAAGCTTTATCACCCGTTGCTCTAGCCCAATCGAGTGCAAAAACCATTGCAAAAGCAGTATTAGGATGAACTCCGGTTCTGTTTGGATACGTTTGCTTAGGCAAATAAGCCTTCCATGAACTTAAAATTTTGTCCGTTAAAGGTTTTAAATTCTGATGCCAGATTTTAGCTTTAGGATTATCCCAAGTCGCTAATTCTTCATCAAGCTTAAGCACCCAAGCCCAGCCGTAAGTTCTTTCAAATGTTGTGGTTAGCTCATATTTGGTGAAATAATCAGCTTCTGTCTGAAGATTTTCTTTTTGAAATGAGTTTTCAAGAATCTTTTCAATCTCTTTTGCATTCGCTAAATTAGGTTTTGTTTTCAGCAATCTAACCAACATCCAATGTCCGTGGACAGAGCTGTGCCAATCAAAACAGCCATAAAAACTGGGATGCAGGGCTTTTGGAGTCAACGGAACTTCCTTTTCATTATTAATGATATGTGCCGTTTTATTCGGGTATTCCTGATTGATGCAATGGATGGGTTTATCAGCCAATTTCATCGCCATTTCATCAGTAAGTTTTGGAACTTCCTGAGCGTACATCAAAAATGGAGAAAATATAAATGCTAAAAGACTCTTTTTCATTCAATAAAAATATAAAATAATTTGATTTTTTAATGACTTAAATAAACAAAAACCTCCAAAACCAAAATATTTTCATTAATTCTAGTCAATTATTAAAATTTTCACATCAAATTACAATCTTAAGCATAGTTTTTGATAAGAATTCATCAAAATTTATCCATGAGAAAATTATTGATCCCTTTATTTTGCCTTCTTCTTATTCATTGCAATAAACAGGAACCCATTCAAGTAAAAGCTGACTTAGTCGAAGTCCTTCAGGAAAAACCTTCTGATAAATATCTTCCTCCCCCACCACCAAAAGAAGAAATCTCTAAAAATTATGCACCAACAGCTAATGCGATATCGAATATAACAGAAAATAAATCTGAAAAAGACACAGATATTATTTCAAAGAAAGTAATCAAAAATGGCAATTTGATCATTCAGGTTGGGGATATTAAAAAAGCTCAGAATCAGACTACTGAAATTTTAAATAAAAACCAAGCTTACATTCAAAAAGAAGAATTCCGAAATATAGATACTGATGAAAATTTAAATTTGGTTATTCGTGTTCCACACAAGAATTTTGATGCATTGATCAACTCATTTTCTGACGGAATGGGTTCTGTTTTGTCTAAAAATATTTCGTCTGATGATGTTACAGAAGAATATACTGATGTTTCTATTAAACTCGCAAATAAGAAAATCTACCTTGAAAAGTATAGAGATATGCTTAAAAGTGCCGCAACAACAAAGGATATTCTTGAAATTCAGGAAAATATCCGCGAATTGGAAGATGAAATTGATGTTTCGGAAGGTCGACTTCGTTTCATAGATGACCGAGTGAATTACAGCACCTTGAATTTAAGTTTATATAAAGAAAAAGTGCGAAGTTCAGCTACTTCTAAAATTGGTTTTGGAAGCCGTTTTGGAGACTCAATTACAGAAGGCTGGAATAGTTTTATAAGCTTTGTGTTGGGAATTATTTCGTTTTGGCCGTTCTTTTTATTGATTCCATTAATTATTTTTCTTTGGAGAAGATGGAAAGCGAGAAGAAAAAAATAAACAAAAATCCGAATATTGATTAATATTCGGATTTTATATTTTTAGTTTAAAACTTAGGCATTAAAGTGATTTTTCACCGTTTCTAAAACCTGTTCATCAGACATTTGCTGTGCAGTATCCAATGTAATATCCAGATTTTTGAACTGAGCCGTATCATGTAGATAATGTTTCAATTCTTCCTGAATTTTTCCTGGGCCTGTAATATAAACCTCCTGAGAATTGGTTAATAAATGCTCTACTTCCTTAAAGAATTTCACTTTATTCGTTCTTTCAGCATTGTTTCCGGCGTTTTCACTTGAATTTCCATGTTGAATTTCCGCTTTTACCGGACTGCAAAGAAAAAACTTAAATGCATTTTGAGCATCATGATTTTTAACAACTACAGCTTTCTCACTGTCGATCCAAAGTCCTGCTAATTTTTTTTCAGACATAATTTAATTTTTTGATGTTATGCTGATTAATACACAAGAATGATGCAAAGCTTACGTTAACGCATGTTAAAGTTATTTACCTAAAACGAAAACGGCCGGAATTTTATGAAGTTCAGGTTTTTGTTTCTGCCATTCTTTTATCGTTTTTGTTTTGATAAATTCATGTTCAGGATCGTTGATATTGGCTGCGATACAAAGCTTTGTATTAGGAGAAAGAAACTTAGTTAAATCTTCAAAAAGCGCATTATTTCTGTAAGGTGTTTCCATAAAGATTTGTGAATATCCAGTTCGCTGAACTAAGCCTTCCAACTGTAAAATTTGCTTTTTCTTTTCGCCTTTTTCAATCGGTAAATATCCATTAAAACTAAATTCCTGTCCATTAAAACCACTTGAAATTAAAGCCAAAATAATCGATGAGGGCCCTGAAATTGGAACAACACGAATATTTTTTTCATGACACCATTTCACGATTAGGTTTCCAGGATCGGCGATACATGGAAGTCCGGCTTCGGAAAGCAGACCGAAATCCTGACCTTTCAACATTAATTCCTGAGCTTCTTTGATATCTTTATTTTCGGTGTATTTATCTAATAAAAACAGCTTTAAATCTGACTGCTTTTTTTCAGGTGCAAAAAATTTAACAACCTTTCTTGCGGTCTTTTCATTCTCAACAAAGAAATAATCCGTCTGCATGATATAATCTTTCAAAACAGGCGAAAAGTGAGTAATAGAAGTATTTTCAGATAAATAAGCCGGGAGTAAAAAAAGCATTTTTATTAGAATTATAAGTTATTAATTATGAGCTTGTTGCTAGTTGTTGGTTTTTAGTTGATTGAGAATTGCATCGCAACCCTTATCAAGCAATTGGAAAACGTTTTCGAAATCATTCATATCGCCCCAATATGGATCGGGAACTTCCGAATTTTTACGATCTGCTACATTCTCTAAAAATAATGAAATTTTTTGACGCTGTTCATCATTTTTAGTTTTTGAAATTACATCTTCATACACCCGATGATCCATGCAATAGATCTTATCAAAAGTTTCAAAATCTGAACTTACAATTGGTCTTGATTTTTGTCTTGAAATATCAACTCCATGGTTTTCAGCAGTTTTCACTGCTCTTTTATCAGGATGTTCACCTTCATGCATTGAAATTGTGCCTGCCGAATCTACAAAGAAATTTTCAGGAAGCTTTGTTTTCATAATTCCTTCTGCTAAAGGACTTCTGCAAATATTTCCCAGACAGACCATCAGTATTTTCATGCTATTGAATTTAAAGATTGAAAAAATTAAATGCTTACAATATTTTCTTCTGACAAAACTAAATAAAAAATGAAGAATAAAAATTATTCTTCATTTCCTTTATTTTAATTAAAAATATTAATGTTTGATTCTTTCCGCAAGATCCTTAACGTACTTTTTAACTTCCTTGTCGATCTTGGAAACATCTTTGATCGTATCACAGGCATACATTACGGTAGAGTGATCTTTTCCGCCCATTTCTTCACCAATTTTAGTGAATGTAGCGTTGGTAAGTTCTTTAGCAAAATACATCGCCAATTGTCTTGGAAGAGCGATCTCTCTTTTTCTTGTTTTAGATAAAAGCTGCTCTCTTTTGATTCCGAAATAATCACATACAACATCCTGAATATAAGGAATATTGATAATTTTCTTCTGGTTTGCAGCAATCTTATTAATTGTATCTTTTAATAATTCAAGGCTTAATTCAGATTTGTAAATCGTAGAATAAGCAATTACAGAATTAATAACTCCGATAAGCTCTCTAACGTTGGTTTTAGCTTCAGCAGCAAGGAAATCCAACATATCTTCTGTAAGAACAATCCCGTCTCTGCTTAATTTATCAACAATAATTTTCTTACGTGTCTGTAAATCCGGAGATTTTATTTCTGCAGAAAGTCCCCATTTGAAACGGGAAACAATTCTGTCCTGAATATCCATAATATCAACAGGAGCCTTATCAGAAGTAAGGATAATCTGTTTTCCATTTTGATGTAAATAGTCAAAAATGTGGAAGAAACTATCCTGAGTAGCAGATTTTCCAGAAAGGAACTGAATATCATCAATAATCAGAACATCCACCATCTGATAGAAGTTTGCAAATTCCGTTTGTTTGTGCGCTTTTGCCGCTGAAATAAACTGTTGAATGAATTTTTCAGAAGACAAATAAAGAACTACTTTATCAGGAAACTGACTTTTAACTTCAAGACCAACCGCCTGTCCTAAGTGCGTTTTCCCAACTCCATAACCTCCGTATAAAAACAAAGGGTTGAAAGCCGTTGCACCAGGTCTTTTTGCGATAGATCTTGCTACCGTTGCAGCAAATTTGTTACTTTCTCCTTCAACATAATTATCGAAAGAAAAATCAGCTTTTAAGTTAGAGTCAATGTTAATTTTCTTGATTCCAGGAACTACGAAAGGGTTTACAATATTCGAAGAAAAACCTTGAGGCATTGTTTCCTGCATTTTCGGAGTAGGAACGCTTTTCCCTTTCATATTCATTGTAACAGGCTTTTCTAAACCATTTGGTTTATTTTCCATTACAGAATACCATAATTTTACTCCTTTACCTATATTTTTTTTCAGGGCAGCAGAAAGTAAGGATAGGTAATTATCCTCAATATATTCCTTGTAAAAATCACTCGGAACCATCAATGTAAGGTTATTATCAACCAATGAAATTGGCTGCACCTTATCAAATAATAAGTCGAAAGATTTCTCAAGTTTTTTTAGATCAGAACTATCTTCAGCTGCGTTAAGATTGTCACGCATAAACTGAAGGCACCTCTGCCATATCATCATTAAATTGTCATCCATTTTTATGCCCCGATTAATTCTTGGTTAGTACTTTTTTTAGAAGGAAGACAAAGGTCGAATTTTTTATCTGATAAAAAAATTTTGGAGGTATTGATTATTTAAAAATATATTTGTATGTATAATTAAGCATTAAACATGATACATACAACACACACAATACGAGTGCGTTACGGAGAGACAGACCCTATGAAATACGTCTATTACGGTAACTACGCAGAATACTTTGAAATTGGCAGAGTTGAACTTTTCCGAAGCATAGGAATGTCATATGATGAGATTGAAAACCAGGGAATTTGGCTCCCCGTTTCGGAGTATAAAATTAAGTATTTGAAGCCTGCTTTGTATGATCAAGAATTAGAAATTCATACCTTCATAAAAAAAATTCCAGGGGTGAAAATTGAATTTTTTTACGAAATTTACAATGCGGAGCATATTAAAATCACCGAGGCGTCTACCACTTTATTCTTTTTAGATGCAAAAATGAATAAAATTATCAAGTGCCCGGATGCTCTTATGAAACTGATTGAAGAAAACTGGAAACCGTAGAATTTAGTTTAGGGTTTAGTAAAAACTTCGGGTTTAAATTTTTATTGCCATATTTGAACTTTGATTCAAAGAAATATAGAATTTAATTTATAAAAATATGATGAAGATTGCATTTTTGGGTCCCCATGCGAGTTTCACACAGCTTGCAACTGCTCAATTATTTCCAAATGAAGAACTTTTACCACAGGCTAACATTTTAGACTGTTTCAATGCAGTTGAAAAAGGGGAAGTAGACAAAGCGGTTGTTCCGTTAGAAAATTCAATTGAGGGTACAGTTTCTATGACGTTGGATTATTTATATAAGACCTCTTCGATAAAAATTGAAGCAGAAGCTGTAATGCCGATTGCTCACCATTTGATGATTCACCCTGACAATAACGCTAATGAAATCGAGAAAATTTATTCTCACCCACAAGCGTTGGCTCAGAGTTTTCATTTTTTGGACACGAATTATAAAGAGGTGCAAAGACAGGATTTTTCTTCCACTGCTGCAGCTGCAAAATATATTTCTGAACATCCTGAGCTTAAAAGAGCGGCAGTTGCCAATCAGTTTGCAGCCAATTTGTATGGATTGAAAATTATTAATCGAAATATTCAGGATTTTGAACAAAATCATACCCGATTTATTATAATATCAAAAGAACAGAATATTTACAATAATAATCAACTTGAAGTTATTGGCGAAAAATCAGGATTACTGATTACCTTGCCGGAAGATCATGCTGGAGGCCTGCATCAGGTATTGTCTGTTTTTGCATGGAGAAAAATGAATTTAAGCAAAATAGAATCCAGAACGTTAAAAACAGGTCTTGGAAATTATTTCTTCTTCATTAATGTTGCCGGAAAATGGGATGCCATCTTACACAAAAATGCACTGGAAGAATTAAAATCAATTAACGCAAATGTAGATTTTCTGGGAAATTATAAAGAATTTCTTCTGAAGAGTTAAAGTCATAAATTTTCTCATTTATAAGCAATACTGTCATATTTCATGACAGTATTATTTTTTTTCAATTAAAATAATTAACCATTTAGTGATTTATTAATTAAATTTTTTCAACCTAAAATAGAAATTCTATTTTTCACATTCGCATTAATAACCTAATTACATGTAATTTTTAAACAAAAACTAAACATATGATTAAAAATATTTTATTAATTACAAATTAACATTAAAAAATACCTAATTACGCGGGCATGATTTTTGCTTTAGAAAAGTTGAAAACTAACTGATTTAACCATAACTAATTAAATTTTTTAACATGAAAACTAAAATTTGTAGTGCAATTTTATCCTTAATTGCAATTAATGCTTTTTCACAAGTCGGAATCGGAACTCCAAATCCTTCAGCAATGCTCGATGTAAACGGGACAATGAAGCTAAGGTCTACTCCTGTTGCTCCAGCCCTCCCGGGATATCAAATTTTGGCATTAAACCAAAATAGTGGCGGTGACTTTCAGGTTGCTCAGGTAAACCCTCAGCTCATTATTGATGCAGCAGTGAATGCAATCAATACAACAAATGCTAATACAAGTGTATATTCTGCTAAGAAAACTGCAGGTATTAATTTATTAAGCTTATCTCTTTTCCCAAGTGGATTTAGAGCCGTAAATTTTCTACAGGCAGAGAGAACTTTAGGAACTGAATCATTATTCTCTGACACGGATAACACTTATACCATTCCTACAAGTGGTGTGTATGCAATTGGATTTTCTTTCCGATACGGAACAGGACTTCAGGCTGCTATTTTATCAAACTCTCCAGGAGTCGGAATTTTAAGAACACGCTCTGGAGTTGCAACTCTTATAGACAGCAGAACCTTCAGTGGAGCAAATCTTCTTTTATTAAGCTTAACGATCTCAGAAGCAAGTTTAAACTCTCTTTACACACTGCAAAGTGGTGATAAGATCTCGTTTGGACTTACAGGATCTTCTTTGCTTGATGTTGGGTTATTAGGCTCTAGTACAGGTTCTTTTTATATCTATAAAGTATCGAACTAAAATTTTACTTTCTTTAATCACTCTATAAAATTAGTCCATCGTACATTTTGTGCGATGGATTAATTCTTTGTAACGTCCCCGAATTTTCTATATTTGATAAATAAAACGACAAATGGAAAATTCCCTGTTCATCATATTAATCTTCGTCTTCTTTTTTGCATATTATACGCTTAATAAAAAAATCAGTCATCTTGAAAATGAAATCTCTGAGCTTAGAAAAAAGGCAACTAAAAACGCACAATTAACTGAAATTAAAGAAGAAAGAATAGATCCTGAAGTAAAATTTACTTTAAGTGAAGACATTCAGGAAGTTCAGCCGATAAAACAACAACCTCCCGTTTCCAAAGAAACTCCTCCTCAAAAAGATTGGATTGCTCCGATTTTTGATTTTTTGAAACAAAACATACTGACAATCATTGGAATTTTCACTTTGGTTCTGGGAATCGGTTATTTTGTAAAGTATGCGATTGATAAAAACTGGATCGGAGAAACTTCAAGAGCAGGAATTGGTTTCTTAATCGGTGGCGGAATTATGCTGACTGCCCATTTTTTAAGGAAAAATTACGCTGTATTTTCATCAATTATTACGGGTGGCGGAATTGCAATTTTATATTTCACAACAACTATTGCTTTCAGAGAATATCATTTGTTTACACAGAATCTCGCCTTTATCATAACTTGTATTATCACACTGATTTCCATACTTCTATCCTATTATTACAAGAGTGAAACGTTAATTATTTTCTCATTATTTGGCGGATTTTTGGCACCGTTAATGATCAGTACCGGACAAAGCAATTACCCTTTCCTCTTCACTTACATCATGGTTTTAAACATCGGAATGCTCACCATTGCATTTCTAAAACATTGGAAAAGTGTGGGTTGGATCGCATTTATTTTTACTAATATTTATCTTTTTTATTGGGCTGTAGAAAAACCAGAAATTTTAAGCATCTATTTTTATATTATTGCTTATATAATTTTCTACGCATTTGCTTTGCAGAGTTATATCAAGAAGAATGTACTTTCTACTTATGATATTTTAATGCTTGTATTGATTAATTTCTCAAGTATTATTGGTATCGTGTATATTTTCAATGAATTAGAATATGAACCAGTTATAATATTTCCAATTATTTTTGCTTTAATTAACAGCTTATTATTACTCAAAGAATACAATAAAAAAGACTTTGGAATCAGTTATTCTGTTTTTACAGGAATTACAGTAAGCCTTGTTACCATTGCGTTTGCGTTGCAGTTTAAGACCCATTTAATCACCACAGTTTGGGCTATTGAAGCAACGTTACTTTTATTTATCTGGAAAAAAACCAGTCTCAATATTTTCAAACTTTGTTTTTATGTTTTGTTCCCTTTGGTTATTGTAACTCAAATGGTTACTTGGGCTGAATATTATACTGCGAAGAATCTCAATATTGTCTTCAATCCTGTATTTTTAACGAGTTCAGTTACCGTAATCACAACTCTTGCGAACTTGATTTTGCTAAAAAAACTCCCGGAAACTCAAAAACAAGACAACAGTTTTTTTGAATACACCTTTAAAATTTTAAGCTTTGGAGTGATTTACGTTGCTCTGTTATTGGAAATTATTTATCATATTTCTGAAAAACCTTGGTCGTTCATTTTCAGTATCGGACTGTTATTCAGTGTATATTATCTTTTTATTATTTTATTGTTCCGCAAAAAATTAGATATCAATAAAGATTTTGAAACTGGACTTATTTATATCTTTTTGTTTCTGTTAATGTTGAATGTTTCATTTTCCGCATCAGGAATTGTGACGTCTATTTTAGTAAAGAAAATTGATATTAATTTTTATGCTGTACACCTACTCTATTGGATTCCATTTATTTATACACTTTGGAAAATATTACCAGAATCAGATTTTTTCAAAAAAGAAATTGCGTATTGGTTTGTATCTATTACGCTTATTACCGTAATCAGCTGTGAATTGTATCATTTATATATTCTGGCTAATACGTCTGACATTTTGACAGTATGGAAGTTTGAAAAACATTTCAGTATTTTATATTTGCCAATAATTTGGGCAGTTCTTGCAAGTATTTTTATTTATTTGGGTTTAAAGAAAAACATTTCAGAACTCAACAAAGTTGGTTTTGCTCTTCTTGGTTTAATGATTTTAAAACTATACGCTTATGATGTTTGGCAAATGGATAACGTTTCAAGAATTATTGCTTTTATTATTTTAGGTGTCATTTTATTACTAAGCTCTTTTATGTTTCAGCGATTAAAAAATATCATTAAAAATCTAGTTGATAAAAAAGATGAAACAATTGAAAATGACAATCCGGAAATGCAATAAAAGCTCTTATTGATAGTTAATTTTTAATTTAACCTAAAAATTCATTCACATTTTATAAAAAATACTTATATTTATCAAGTTTTTAACAGTTACATATTCCATAAACTATGAAAAAATTACTCTACTCTTTATTAATATTTGCTTCAGCAAGTTTATTTGCTCAGAAAAATACATCTACAAAATTTGCAATTGCCAATGACGTTGTAGGATCTGTAGAAATGTTCGCCACTAAAGGCAACATGCTCCAAGGTAAAGGTATTCCAAGAACAAAAGCTGCATTACCTCAAAACCTTAAAAAATATGCTGATCTTGCAGATAACGGACTTGTAGAATATAAGTTTATCAAAGGTTACGAAGGTTTAGACAGACTTACAGTAGCTCAAATCAATGAGATGGACAGTCTTCCAAAAGAAACACCGGTTTTCATCGATGGTTATGAGTTTAAAAATCCTGAAACTAAGGTTTACGCAGAAATACTGAACAACAAACAGATCAAAGAAGAGAACGGTAAAAAATTCTTAACTTTTACAACTAAAGCGAAATAATTTTATTATTCAAAATATAAAAGGATACTCAGTGAGTATCCTTTTTTTAATATTTATCATTCCATTTTTTCTTGAGCTCATCGTAGATTTTCTTTTCAGTTGCATTATTTCCGGGCTCGTACAATTTCAAACTTCTGATTTCCTGTGGCAGAAAATCCTGATCCACAAAATTGCCTTCATAAGAATGGGCGTATTTATATTCTTTGCCGTAATCCATATCTTTCATCAGCTTTGTCGGCGCATTTCTGAGATGTAGAGGAACAGGCAGGTTTCCGGTTTGCTTTACCAATGCCAAAGCATCATTAATAGCCATATACGCTGAATTACTTTTCGGAGAAACGGCCAGATAAATCGCTGTTTCACTCAAAATAATTCTCGCTTCCGGATTTCCTATAACGTTAATCGCCTGAAAGCAATTATTGGCGATCATTAAAGCAGTAGGATTCGCTAAACCAATATCTTCAGCAGCCAAAATCAACATTCTTCTGGCAATAAATTTAATATCCTCACCTCCCGCGATCATTCTTGCCAGCCAATAAACAGCCCCATTCGGATCACTTCCGCGCATAGATTTAATGAATGCCGAAATAATATCATAATGCTGTTCACCATTTTTATCATACAAAGCCATTGTTTCCTGAAGAACTTCAAGAACATCAGAATTAATGATTTCGTTGGTATCAGAATTTTTATATTGATTTAAGACAAGCTCCACAGAATTGATCAATTTTCTAGCATCACCTCCCGAATATTGGATCAAAGCTTCTTTTTCTAAAATTTTAAAATCTGTATTTTCTTCTTTATTAAATCTCTCAGAAGAAATATCAACAAGTTCTTCCAGTTTTTCATAGCTCAAAGCCTTCAAAACATAAACCTGACTTCTCGAAAGCAAAGCGGAAACCACCTCAAAACTTGGATTTTCAGTAGTTGCACCAATTAAAACAATCCACCCTTTTTCAACCGCATGAAGAAGTGAATCCTGCTGAGATTTATTAAAACGGTGAATTTCATCAATAAATAAAATCGGTGATTTCCCTGAAAACAAATTCTGATTTTTAGCTTCATCGATAATATCCCGAACATCTTTTACTCCTGAAGAAACTGCGGAAAGTTTATAAAATGTTCTCCCTGATTTTTCAGAAATAATTTCAGCCAAAGTTGTTTTTCCGGTTCCGGGAGGTCCCCAGAAAATAAGAGAATTCAGAGCATTATTCTCTATCATTTTTCTTATCGTCCCTTTTTCTCCCGTAAGATGCTCCTGCCCGAGAACATCATCTAAGGTTTTAGGTCTTAATTTTTCAGCTAATGGAATATTTTGATTCAAGATTTTTTTGATTTGATTTAAAGTGAAAATTTTTAATACAAAGATGACAAAGCACCCATAAATATTTCAATTTTGAATGTGTAAATATACAAAATCGACAAACGCCGGAATTTATCCGATGAAACAACTATTTACGCCCCGAAACTTATAACAAATTTAAACTAATTTTAATTTTTTTACCCTATTTTTGCATTGCTTTGAAACTTACATTCAATAAAATCATCACTTTTCCTTTGGTAGTTTTAATAAAATTTTACCAATGGTTTATCTCGCCTTTACTTCCAAAAAACTGCCGTTACGAGCCTACATGTTCACATTACATGGTAAAATCGTTGCAGGTTCACGGTATTTTTAAAGGTTTTTGGTTAGGTTTGAAGAGAATTTCAAAATGTCATCCTTGGGGAGGAAGCGGATATGATCCCGTTCCACCAAAAAAATAAAATCAACGAACAAACTATTAAAAAAATAGAAATGAGTAATATTTTTTTCAGAATTTACCTTGTATTATTTGCCTTTGTTACACAGTGCTTTTTTGCACAGGATTATCAGGGCAGTTTATCAGACGGAACTTTAAAGGTAAATTCAACTGAACTTCCTGTAAAAATTTATGCAACAACTGAAGCTCAAGATCTGAGCGGATTTGCCGATAAAAAAATAGACAACAATGTTTTGGTCATTCTGAATGAATCAAACTTTGAGCCTTCATATTACAATTATAGTGTGCAAACTTTGGCAAGATTTAAAGAAAATCAGTATCAGTTTTTTGATAAGAACTTTAAATTAATTCAAACCGGAGCTACGCAGGACAATATCACTACATTTAAATATGCTGTAAAATCTAGCAAGCCAATTACAGCTTCTGATAAGGTAGAATTGGAAACTCCATTTAAGATCTGGGATCCTTCAAAAGGGATTCAATTAGGACCAATTACGCTACATTTCTATAGCTTAATGTTTATTTTCGCTTTTGGATTAGGCTATGTTTTAATGGCTAAAATTTTCAAGATCGATAATGTAAACATAAAATATCTGGAACCTCTTTTCACTTGGACGTTGATCGGAACTATTTTGGGAGCAAGATTGGGACACGTTATTTTCTATCAGCCGGAATTATTCAAAGAAGATTTCTGGAGTGTATTTTTACCGATCAGCACTAAAAACGGATTAAAATTCACAGGATTTTCAGGATTAGCAAGTCACGGAGCTACAATCGCTCTGATCTTTACAACACTTTATTATTCATTTAAAATCATCAAGAAAAATCCATTCTGGGTATATGACAGAATAGGAATCGTAGTTGCTTTAGGAGGTGCTTTTGTAAGAATGGGTAACTTTTTCAATTCTGAAATTATAGGAAAACCTGTTGACCCTAGTTCACCATTCGCTATATTTTTCCCTCAGCAAAGCAGCGAGTACGGCGTAACAATTCCACGTTATCCTACACAGTTATTTGAAGCAATCGGGTATGTTTGTTTATTCGTTTTATTATGGATCTTATACACAAGAACCAACAAAAAATACCAACAGGGATGGTTATTTGGACTGTTTTTTATCATTCTTTGGGCAATCAGATTCTTTGTAGAATTCTTGAAAGAACCTCAAGGAGACGAATTCATTCAATTTGGAGGATTAAATACAGGACAGATCCTTTCAATTCCTTTTATGATCGCAGGATTTGTGATTATGATCTATTCTAAGAAATTCAAAATCACAGAAGCAGAAAACGGGAAACCGGAATAAGCTTACTTTATCATATTTAAAAAGGCAAATTTGCATCACGCGAATTTGCCTTTTTTATTTATGCTATAATTTTATCGCAACATTTTTATTGAGTTCTTCGAAAACATTTCCAAATTCATTAATAACATCCGTTGGAAGCATAGATTCTTTAGAATATTTTTCAGCAGCAAATTCAGCGGCTTTTCCATGAAACCAAACACCGAAAATGGCAGCATTTTCTTCCGAGTATCCCTGAGCAAGAAATGAAGTTATGATTCCTGTTAGTATATCTCCGCTCCCTCCTTTTGCCAAACCTGAATTTCCTGTAATGTTATAAAAAACATTTCCTTCCGGAGTAATTATTTGTGTGTGATGATCTTTTAAGACAATATAAATTTGAAGTTCATTAGCTTTTTTTCGGGCTAACTCTATTCTTTCGAAAGAGTTTTTTATAGCACCAAATAACCTTTCAAACTCTTTTGGATGCGGAGTTATGATCGATTTTTTTGGAATTAATTTTAAGTTTTTCTCATCTTTTGAAATAATATTTAAAGCATCAGCGTCCAACAGTAATGGTTTTGGATATTGTTTTAAAAATTTCAATAGAGATTTTTCCGTTTCCAAAACTGTTCCTAATCCTGGGCCAATTCCACAGACTGAGGTTTCATCAATATCAAATTGATCGATATAATTTTCACCACCCTGTATAAACATCGCTTCCGGACAAGAAGTTTGAAGAACCTCATATCCACATTTCGGAGCTAATGTAAAAGTTAATCCAGCACCAGTTTTTAAAGCTGATTTTGTCGCCAAAACAGCGGCACCGACTTTACCATAGCTTCCGGCAGCAATCGTCACTTTTCCATAAGTACCTTTATGAGAAAACTCATTTCTGGGTTTGAAGATACTTTCTACAATTTTATCATCAATAACAAAATCCGGTGTTGCTGTATTCGAAATGTATTCTTCGCTTAAATTTATATCTAAAATAATGACTTTTCCTGTATATTTTCCCGTTTCGGGATACAGGAAACTTTTTTTCCAAAACTGAAAACTTAATGTATAATCTGCTTTAAAAATAGTAGAATTTTCATCAGAAATAACGTCTGTAAACAATCCTGACGGAACATCAATTGAAATTCTGACATTATTTTTAGCGTTTAAATCATTAACAAGTTGTTTATAATCTCCCTCCAACTCTCTTGATAATCCGGTTCCGAAAAGAGCATCAATAATTACGGTTCTGCTATCAAAACGATAGCTTTCAACATCTTTAAAGTTCTTAATAAGTACGCCCGAGACTTCTTTTAATTCTTTAAAATTCACATTCGCATCATTGGAATATTTTGCTTTGGGATCTACAAAAACATCAACATCAAAACCTTTTAAATACAACATTTTCGCGATCGCAAAGCCATCTCCGCCATTGTTTCCACTGCCGCAAAATATGGTGAAATTTCTGTGATTTTTGCAGTTTTCATAAATCCAGTCGACACAGTTTTGTGCTGCCCTTTCCATTAATTGAATTGACGAAACAGGTTCATCAGAAATTGTAAATTCGTCACATTTACGAATCTGCTCTGCTGTGAAAATTTTCATAATTATTATTGTTTTTATTATACATACTACTGTTAACAGCAATTTACAAAGAATTTTCTTTTATTTTTTTAAATTAAACAACAAATAAACCTAATGTGAAATTAAATCGCATAAAAATTTAATTCACTTATATTTTTAAATAAAAACTTGAAATCATAAAAATTTTTATAACATAAATTCCTATTTTTGTTCATAATAATACTTAAAAATATAAATTATGGGATTTATTAAAGAATTTAAATCATTTGCTTTTAAAGGAAATGTACTTGATCTGGCAGTCGGTGTTATCATTGGTGGAGCCTTCGGAAAAATAGTTTCGTCTTTGGTAGAAGATGTTATTACTCCTTTATTATTAAATCCTGCTCTTAAAGCTGCGGGTGCAGAAAACATCTCAAAACTATCTTGGAATGGTGTTACTTATGGTAATTTCCTTTCTGCAATAATTAGTTTTTTATGTATTGCAATGGTATTATTCTGGATCATTAAAGGGGCAAATAAAATTACCCATAAAGAGGAACCAGCTCCAGCTGGACCTACTGAAGACCAAAAATTATTAATAGAAATCAGAGATTTGCTTAAAAATAAAAACAACATATAAAACACAGACCACTTCAAAATTGAAGTGGTTTTTATTTATTCTTGAAAAACTAATCCCTAACAAATCAAAATTTTATTATATTTGCCTGTAACACAATGTAAAATTTATGGGATTTTTAAAAGAATTTAAAGAATTTGCCTTCAAGGGTAATGTTATTGATCTGGCAGTCGGTGTAATAATCGGTGGTGCCTTCGGGAAAATTGTATCGTCATTAGTTGCAGACGTCATTACCCCTTTATTATTAACTCCTGCCCTTAAAGCTGCGGGCGCCGATGACATTACAAAATTATCATGGAACGGGGTTACCTACGGAAACTTCTTATCATCAGTGATAAGCTTTTTATGTATTGCAATGGTACTTTTCTGGATCATTAAAGGCGCTAATAGAATATCTAAAAAAGAAGAACCAGCCCCTGCAGGACCAACTGATGACCAAAAATTATTAACGGAAATTAGAGATTTGCTTAAAAGTAAAAATATATAAAAACAAAAACACCTCAAGTTGAGGTGTTTTTTTATTCTTTATTATAATCAGATTACTGAATCTGTAAAATACTTGAAATTTGTTCTGCCAAAGACAAACCAATTCTGTCCTGAGCTTCCAAAGTAGATGCCCCTGTGTGAGGTGTCAAAGAGATTTTAGAATGATTAAGAATCTCTTTAGAAGGCGTTGGTTCGTTGATGAAAACATCAAGACCTGCAAACCTTACTTTTCCTGAATCTAAAGCTTCAATTAAAGCAGACTCGTCGATCACACCACCTCTTGAGCAGTTTACGATAGCAACTCCATCCTTCATGATTTCAAATTCATTTTTCCCTATCATGTAACCGTCTTTCTGAGCCGGAACGTGAAGCGTGATGAAGTCTGAATGCTTCAAAACTTCCTGTAAAGGTTCTGTTTCAATATCAACATTGATGAACTGGTTGTTGTAGAATTTCACTTTGATGCTTGCTTTTCCAACATTACTGTCAGCAGCCACAACTCTCATACCAAGGCCTAAAGCGATCCTTGCAACCTCTTGTCCGATTCTTCCCATCCCAACAATTCCGATGGTTTTTCCTCTTAATTCGATACCTGCAGCGTACGCTTTTTTAAGACCTCCAAATTCTGTATCTCCTACTAAAGGCATTTTTCTGTTAGAATCCTGTAAAAATCTTGCTCCTGAAAATAAGTGAGCAAAAACCAATTCAGCAACCGATTCTGAAGAAGCAGAAGGTGTATTGATCACATGAATTCCTTTTTCTCTTGCATAATCTACATCAATATTATCCATTCCTACTCCACCTCTACCGATGATTCCAAGGGACGGACAATTATCAATAATATCTTTTCTTACCTGCGTTGCACTACGCACTAATAAAGTACGGATTTTGTGCTCGTTGATATAATCTACCAAAAACTCCTGCGGAACTTTTGCAGTGATCACTTCAAAACCTTTCTCAGTCAATGCATCAATCCCAGACTGATCCAACCCATCGTTTGCTAAAACTTTCATAAATATTCTTTATCTATTTAAAAACTAAAAGATTTAAAAATTAAAAGATCATGCAGTATTACCCACTTTAATCGTTTAATCTTTAAATCCTCGAATTATAATTTTAATCTTTAAAAACTTCAATCGTAACTTGCTTTTCTACAAGATCCGTGAATTTTCCTTTATATCTTGTCGCTCTTACCAAATGATTGTCTATCCAGTGATAGTTCCCACCTCTTGGTTTTCCGCATAAAACACTGTGATATTTAAATCCGTGCTTATCCAACCAATCAATGGTAATTTGCTTTAGATTTTCTGTTCTTGAAGTAAAAAAACAGATCTGGTGACCTTCGTCGTACCATTTATTCACTGTTTCTAAAGCGTCTGGATAAGGCTCACAAGTAACCATTCTCTCCGGCTCTTCATTTGGTACATCGTCCGTAATCGTTCCGTCGATGTCTATTAAATAGTTTTTTACCCCGTCCTTAAGAATCGGACTTAAATGCTCTTTGTATTCTAATTCCATCATGAAAATTTGAATTGCAAAGTTACGATTTTTACATCTAACCGATGTACTAAACTTAGTTTAAATTAAGGCACCTACATACAATGTTACACCACTAAAAATTCTACAAAGATTCTTCTGAGTCTTTGTATTTTTTATTTATATGTAAAGTTATTTATTTTGCTTTTAGCTTCTCATAGGTTAAATTACAACCTTTGATATTTGAAATCATATGCATGAATTTTTCACTAGGACTCATTTCTCTAGTGTTATGTTTAAAGACAAATTCGTTGATATATAATTGTAAATGCTTCTTTGAAGTAACTCTATAAACACCAATAATTGCTCCTTTTACACGAGTCCAGAAATTCTCAATACAGTTTGTGCTTGCATTACCATTCACATATTCTTTCTTTCCATGATTAACTATTAAGTGATTGTAATATTTATGTAAATTTTTATATGCTGTCCATTCATCAGTAAAAACATTATCATATAAATTAACTGTTCTAAAAATAAAGGGTTCTAAATCATATCTACTAACTGTTGGAACAACTCTAGCAACTACTTTTCCACCACGCTGAATTAATCCCAATACAGGAACTTTATCTTTAAAACTACGTCCTTGTGAATGTTTTACTTTTTTGTCTGCATGACGATTTTTATTTTTCCCACCTACATACGTTTCATCAATTTCAACTTCACCTGATAATAAGTGATTATTTTCAAATGCAGAACATGCTCTTAATCTTTTAAGAATAAACCAAGTTGTCTTCTGCGTTAAATTGAGGTCTCTTTCTAATTGTTTAGATGATAAACCTCCTTTATGACTTGTGAATAACCATATTGCAATAAACCAATCTTGAAGTTTAAGATTTGAGTTCTTAAATAAACCAATATTTCTTATGGTAAAATATTTTCCTGTGTTCTTACACTTGTATTTATTGTTCTTACATTTATAGACTTTTGATGTCTTATCAAACGGTGAAACTGGATTTCCATTCCAAAAAATCTCTTCTAAGAAATTTATGCACTTCTGTTCATCTGAAAATGTTAAAATTAATTCTTTTAATGATCTAATTTTCAACCCATTAAAAATATTCATATCTTCTATTGTTAGAAGTATACTATCCGTAAATGTGTGTTTATTATAAGATGAAAGCGCTAATGTTGCGCTAAAAAAACATCAGTCATGAAAAAACTCTTTATATTTGTTCAAAATTATGGATATAGCATATCCTAATAAGACATTTTCGAACACATAGAACGCTTGTCTAACGACATTCCTCAAGAAAATCTGGTACATTTAATTGGAGGGAATATGTTAGCAACTTTCATGTCATATCTATATGGCATGGGGCTGCTGCATCTTCGACTCCAACGGTTTACCAGAACCTTCTTGATAGAATTTGCTAGTAGTCCTCATGCTTTCTTTATTTACAAATAACTCTTTTTCGGGACTGAGAAGAAATTAAATCACATTTATGATTAACTCAATTATGGATTTCCGTAAGGAAATGAACTCTTTACAAAATAGCTTTGTGAAGTCTAACACTATGAATGAAACTCTATTAAAAATCAAATTTTAAACCATGAAAAAAACATTATTATCAGGAGCTATCATAGCTTCAAATTTTGTATTCAGTCAAATAACACTTGAAAAAACATACACTTCAGAGAGCCTTCAAGTTTATACAAATACAACTGAAACAAATTATTATTCTGTTGGTCAGAATCTTACAACAATTAAGATCTATAATGCTAATCACACATTGAAAAAACAATTTTCACCAACTATTCCAACAGGATATTCAATGAATATAAGTTCTTATAACAATTTCATTCTATCTAAAAACATTTTTAATACGGATAATCTCTTAGAAATTGTTGTCGTTTTTAACAAGTATGATAATGGGTCTATAAACAAAATTGTAATCTTTAATGAAGACGGACAAATTGTGAAAGACTTTGGAGAGAATTATAGATTTGATGATGAATTTGATTTCCATGTTTATCACGATAATACAACTAATTCCAATAAATTAAGACTCTATAAAACCACAACAAACTCCACTGAAATATATAACCTACCAACAACCTCACTTGCAGCAAAAGAAGTTCAATCTCAAGGTAAATTATCCGCATTTCCAATTCCTACAAACAAAATATTGAACATTATAAATCCAGATAATGGAGCTAATAAAGTTCAAATTTATGATGCATCTGGAAAGTTGGTTATGAATAAAACTTTCAGTTCCAATGAAAATAAAATTTCTATTGATGTTGAAGCTCTAACGAAAGGCATTTATATCTATAAAATTGGAGAATTGAGTTCCAAGTTTATTAAGAATTAATATTTTCATTATAGTGTGATATGAAATACCGCTGATAAAAAAGTGGTATTTTATTATGGTTTTCCGTAATGGTGATGGCGTTTTTCTTTGTAAATTTATAGCTTAAATTATAAAATATTAAACTATGAGAAAATATCATTTATCTTATGATATAATAGATACTAAAGATAGCACACAATATAAAGAAGACAAAGAATATTTATTATATTTACTTTATTCATTAGGTTATAATTCAATTTATTCATACGCTGATTCTACAATTATTGTAGAATATGATGAAGATAAAATTACACAGACTAAATTATTTGACTTTTTAGAAAATAACGTTCAGCATAATGTCCGATACTATATATCTTTAATCTCACAAATACAAGATAAACCTATTGATTCATTCTATAATGAAAAATATTTTAACTTTTTACAAAGAGAAAGAAATACAGAATTTCAAAAAGAACTTATAAATATTGATTGGGATTATTTAAAAAAGCTTTATGGTGATAGTTTAGAATACTAAATTACTATTATAAATGTTTAATAAATATCTGTAATAATGTTTTCAAAATCAAACATTCCTTTTAATTTAAAAGCACATAAATATCCATTAACTATAGGTTGATTTTTATTATCAGTTAATTTTATTGATTTTGGTAAACATTTAAATGTTTTAAAATATTCTATTGAAATATAAATTTTCCAATAGAAATTAAATAATTTTTGTTTGATATTTTTCATAGCATATAATATTTATAAGTTATTCTTATATATTATTTGCTATGATTTTTAAGTTTTTAACTTAGTGTAACATTGTATGTAGGTGCCTAAATTAATATTACACTCTTTAAATTATTATTTCCCGAATAAAATAAAGACTTACCCTATCGTTTTTACAATTGTGATTAAAAATATTTTGTTTTTGAAAGCAATCCTCATTTACTGATAATTAAATAATATTTTTTGTTTTACTTATTTAAATGTAATGCCTTTGTTTATCTTTATTAAAGTTGTTTTACTTCAAAAAAACTTTGTTTAGCCTTGCGATTATTAAACACAAAGAAATACAAAGAATTGATTTTAATTTATTAAAACTAAGATAAACAAAAGCGTTTCACTTATTTCCGAAATACAAAGATTCAAAATACATCATAACATTTATAAGTGAAATTTACGTCTTGACTTTCTAGTTTAAAATCAATACTAATTATATGAATTGACTTTTTTGTTTTATATTTATATCAACTAATTACAAACTATGAAAAAAAATATTGCCCTAATTTTCGCCTTTATTGGTTGGTTTGCCTTAATTGCCCAATATTATTTGCACATAGAAAACAGGATAAGCTCTTTACTGGAAGCTAACTTTAGGTTTTTCACTTATTTTACAATATTGGTTAATTTACTTGTTACATTATATTTAACAAGTGTAGCTTTAAAAAAACAGGGAGCTGAGGACAAAAATATAGGCTATTTAACGGCAATTACAGTGTATATTACAATTGTTGGAGTTACTTATCAAATCATTCTGAGAGGAACATGGCAACCGACCGGTTTGCAAAGAATTGTTGACGAATTACTTCACAGCGTAATGCCTGTTCTCACGATAATTTTCTGGTATTTATTTGAAAATAAAGCTAAAGTAAAATACAGTCAGATATTAAAATGGGCTATATTTCCGATTGTTTATCTTATTGTTATCTTAGTCAGAGGTAGTTTTTCAGGGTTTTATCCTTATCCTTTTGTGGATGTAACTGCTTTGGGTATGACAAAAGTTTTAATTAATTCTTTATTTGTTACGATCTTCTTTTTCATTACATCCTTTTTATATATCAGAATTGGAAAAGCATTGAAAAAATAATTGTAGCCTCGCAGATTAATATGATGTTTCACCAAAAATTTCCAAAATACATTTATTAAACTTACATTTGTAGGAATGGAAGAATTCGTAGTTTTGGTAAATTCGGCGGATGAAGTTTTAGGCTTAATGGAAAAGCAGCAGGCTCACATTAACGGCTTATTACACCGCGCATTTTCCGTTTTTTTATTCAATAATAAAGGTGAGATGCTTTTACAGAAAAGAGCGTCAGAAAAATACCACTCTCCCAATCAATGGACCAATGCAGTCTGCTCGCATCCAAGAAACGGCGAAACTTATCTTGACGGAGCAAAACGCAGAGTTAAAGAGGAACTGGGAATAGACACAGAACTTTCAGAAAAATTCAATTTTATTTATAAAGCAGATGTTGGCAGTGGGCTTTGGGAACACGAGCTTGACCACGTTTTTGTAGGAAACTACGAATCTGATTTTAATTTAAATAAAAACGAAGTTGAAGAAGTAAGATATATTTCCATGGAAGATCTCGATAAGGAAATTACGGAAAATCCTGAAAATTTCACCGAATGGTTTAAGATCATTCTCGAAGAATATAAACACCATTTTTAAAATGATTAAAAAATCAATATTAATAATAACATTACTGTTGGGATTTTTTTCGTTTGCCCAAAAGCAGAAGGTTTACGAGAATTCAAATTACTCTATCAATCTTCCCGATGGCTGGAAAGCAATGAATGAAGGCGATATCGTCAACATTTTTCCTACCAACGAAATTGGAGCGATCACAATTTCAGAATATCATGATCTGAATCTTCCAAAAGCAGAAACAAAAAAATTCATTCTTGCTCTTTACAAATCGAGTGATGATGAAAGCAAAATAAAAAGTAAGAACGGCAAGAAAGGATATACAGAATATTTTTACGAATATTTTGATGAAAAAGAAAAATTATTCTGGATCACCAAAGTTTTTCAAAAAGATAAAAATCTATACATTGTTTCCATCAACTGTGGTCAGAAATACTGGAACGGAAATTACATGACCCTTTTTAATGAAACTTTTAACAGCTTTAAAATAAAGAAATAGAAATAAATATGAAGAAAACAGCCTTGTACGACAAACACGCTTCTTTAGGAGCGAAAATAGTACCTTTCGCAGGTTTTGAAATGCCTGTACAATATTCCGGAGTTACAGAAGAACATTTTGCTGTAAGAGAAAAAGCAGGATTATTCGACGTATCTCACATGGGACAATTTTTCGTTGAAGGTCCCGGAGCTAAAGATCTTCTGCAATTGGTTACGACTAACAATGTAGACGCTTTAGAAAACGGAAAAGCTCAATATTCTTGTCTTCCAAACGAAAACGGAGGAATTGTAGACGACCTTATCGTTTACAAAATGGAAGATGAAAAGTATTTCTTGGTTGTAAATGCTTCAAACATTGAAAAAGACTGGAATCACATTGTAAAATACAACAATTTTGATGCTGTATTGACGAATGCTTCTGATGATATGTCGTTATTGGCAATTCAGGGGCCGAAAGCTACTGAGATTCTTCAAAAACTGACAGATACAAACCTTTCTGAGATTCCTTACTACAACTTCACAGTTGGGTCTGTGGTAGGTGTGAATGACGTAATTATTTCTAACACAGGTTACACAGGAAGCGGTGGTTTTGAGATTTATTTCCAAAATGAAAGCGCTGAAAAATTGTGGGATGAGATCATTAAAGCAGGAGAATCTGAAGGAATTATTCCTTGCGGATTAGCTGCCAGAGATACTCTAAGACTTGAAAAAGGATTCTGTCTTTACGGAATGGATATCGATGATACAACTTCTCCGATTGAAGCTGGATTAGGCTGGATCACAAAATTCGACAAAGATTTCGTGTCTAAAGATATTTTCGCAAAACAGAAAGAAGAAGGTGTTACAAGAAAATTAGTTGCTTTTGAACTTCAGGACAAAGGGGTGCCAAGACACGACTACCCTGTTGTAGACGCTGAAGGAAACGTGATCGGAAAAGTAACTTCCGGAACTCAGTCTCCGATGAAAAAAGTAGGTTTAGGATTGGCTTATGTTGATAAACCTCATTTCAAACTTGGTTCAGAGATCTTTATTCAGGTAAGAAATAAAAATATCCCTGCAAAAGTGGTGAAAGCTCCTTTTGTATAATTAAAAGATATATTTAATAGTAAAAACCGCAGAGCTTTCTGCGGTTTTTTTTATTTTTATGCTGCAACTCTCCGTCAAGTTTGTCATTCCAGAGGAATCTATACTTAGTTTAGAATAGCATTGCTGAGATTCCTCCGGAATGGTAAAAATTGTGGTTGAGTTTGCTTTAATTCAACAGGCTCAACACAAGCTTGCCTCGCTCCTCGCAATGAATATGCATTTTACATCATCCGAAGTTGAGAAAGTTCAAACCAATTTAGTTTCTCATCGTCCCAGTCCCAGAAAGTTTAAACCTAAACAGGTTCTCTTCGTCCGAAGTCCGGAAAGTCAAAACCTATTTAGGTTTGCTCCGTCGGAAGTTCCGACAGCTCAAACCTGTTTTGATTCTCTTCGTCGGAAACTCCGACAGCGTAAAATTATATTTTGGATAAAAATTAACCTTTTTTACAAGAAAATTGCTGTCAGCCTGAGAGACTGACATTATTTTGGAGCGTGCTGAAAACAATAATCGTTTCCTATTTTAGTATAATGTTGGTATCTCGTTCCCCTTTTTGTGGTTCCGAGACACTGATTTCCTTTATTGGTTCCGTTTACTTTTTTAGGTTTTGATGCAATTCCATAAACAGATGGTCTTGGCGGATTGCATTTTTTGCAAGGTTCCAAACCCATTTTCACCGCCTGAGTCACATCAAGCTGTGAAGAAAAATTATTAACCACTTTACAGGTAGACAGATGATATTTTGCCCCTGAAGGTGTTTTATAAACCGTTTGCCCACTCAGGCTAAACGAAATAAAAATCAATATGGAAACCAAATACTTCATTGAAATTCTTATCTAATCAGAACAGCAAATGATTATTTAATGATATTAGTTTGAGTGAAAATAATCTCTCAATTCTCCAATATTTTTTTTATCATTTCCGATAAAAATCTCTTTATCAGTAAGGAATACAGGACGTCTAAGGAACGTATAATGATCAAGCAAAAGCTCCTTAAAATCTTCCTCTCCCAATGTTTTCAGATCCAATTCTCTCAATTTTATCTGAGTAGATTTTTTACTGAATAATTCTTCGTATGATCCTGCAATTTTATGCATCGCTTCTAATTCCTCAATCGTTATAGGCTCTTTTTTGATCTCACGAAGTTCCCAATCTTTAAGACTAAACTGTGCTAATATTTTTCTACAAGTGTCACATGTATTAAGATAAAATACTTTTTTCATTTATTTTTTTAAGTTATTTTTTGTTAAATGAAACTCTTACGAAAGTTCCAACCTCCAAAAGTATGATTTAATCCGCCATTTTAAGAATTATTAAATACCTTTATTCAAATTTTATAAGAATGGATAACAAACCTATCACTTTTCAGTTTATTTCTGAGCCCTCAGATGTTAATTATGGAGGGAATGTTCATGGAGGAAGTGTAATGAAGTGGATCGACCAAGCAGGGTACGCATGTGCAACGACGTGGAGCGGAAATTATTCCGTAACTGTGTATGTTGGTGGAATACGTTTCTATGAACCCATCAAAATCGGGGAAATTGTAAAGGTGGAAGCACAAGTCATTTACACAGGTTCTTCGAGTATGCATATTTCTATCAATGTTTTCTCCAGAAACCTGAAACAGCCTACTTTTGATAAGAAAACCCACTGTATCATTGTTTTTGTGGCAGTTGATGAAAACGGAAAAAAACTTCCTGTCCCAAAATGGGTTCCTGAAACCGAACAGGAAAAACAACAGGAACAATATGCAAAACGCCTGATGGATCTCAGAACGCAGATTGAAGATGAAATGAAACCCTTTTTATAGTTTCTTGAAAAATGCTTAGAAAAGATTTCATACAACTTTCTTCATTGGGAATTTTAGGATTGTATTCCTGTGGAATTTCTCATTTAAAAATTAATAAAAACCCTTTGGCAATACAACTTTACACCATTCGTGATGCAATTTCAGATGATTTGGAAAAGGCATTGGAAAAACTTGCAGCTTTAGGATTTCGGGATCTTGAAATTTATGGATATAACGGAACTTTTTTTGGTAAAAGCAGAACTGAATTTCAATCTATTCTAAAAAATACAGGATTAAAAGTCATTAGTTCTCATCATACAATCGGAATTATTCACCAAGAGAAAGGAACTTTATTAAACAATTGGGAGAAATCGGTTGAAGATTTAAACTTCATCGGATCTAAATATATGGTCTGTTCTTATCTTTTTGATGAAGAAAGAACGATTGAAAACTATAAAAAACTGCCTGAATTATTTGAAAAATGTGGAGAAACAACTCAAAAAGCAGGAATTCAGTTTGCGTATCATAATCATGATTTCGAGTTTGAAAAATTTAATGAAAATCAAAATGTGTATGATTTTATTTTAAGTCAAACATCACCCGATCTTGTGAAAATGGAGTTAGATCTTTACTGGATCTCAAAAGCCGGACTCGATCCTTTATTGTATTTTGAAAAATATCCTAACCGTTTTCCTTTGTGGCACGTGAAGGATATGAAAAAGGATACAAAAGATTTTGCCGAAATAGGAAACGGAGTTATTGATTTTAAGAGAATTTTTGAAGCAAGAGAAAAGGCAGGTTTACAACATTGGTTTGTTGAGCAGGATTCGAGTGATAAGGATATTTTTGAGAGTATCAGAATGAGCCGAGATAATATTCAAAATCACAGTTTTTTCTTTAAATAATATTTTTTTAAAAAACCTTTTTAAACTTTTTATTTTAACCACAAAAGATGCAAAAGCCATTATTGGACGATTTAAAATTTAGCTCTTTTGAAAATAAAAACTCTCAAAAGAATAAAAATCAAAGATTTTTAAAAACTTATATGTTCTTGTTTACTGTTTATTATGAACTTAAATAAATAATATGTTTAATCTTTTGTGCCTTTTGTGGTTAAAATAAAAAGTTTAAACAAGTTCGTTCGCGTAAAGATTGTAAAGATTTCTTAATAATCATAAAATACAAAAGCCTTCTGGAATATTTCAAAAGGCTTTTGCGTATTAAATGTGGAAATGTTTATTTCTAGGTTGAAATAATTCTAAAAATTGCTTAGCAAGTAATTACTTGTGGACAACCTATATATTGTGAGCAATATTTAGGTCCTGTCACTGCTCCTGTGCAGCTGCATCCGCAAAGTGATAAATCCGGAGTTCCAATTTTACCTATTCCTCCGATGATGTTTTTAAGATCATCTTTTCTTAATTTCTTAGCGTTTTTTAAAATGTTGTTTGACATGTGATTTGGTTTTGGAGTTAACAATATAGTTTTAATTATTTCAAAGTTAAACAAAAATATATTATTTGCAACATAATTTATTTTTTAATTAATAATCCGTTGATATCAATCGAATTACTATTTAAATAACGATAAAAAGAGAAAAATATTATTTAAACACCTTATTCTGTAAAATCCAAATCTTTGTCATGCGTCTCGGAAATCGTCAATGCAGAATACAGCGCCAAAGCAAAAACAATGACACCAACAATCGCAGCACTGATGATCACTGAAAAATTATTTTTAAAAAGATCAAAAGCTAAAATCATGACCGGAACCAATCCTCTTACCATATTTGGAACCGTAGTTGTTGCCGTATTTCTGATATTTGTCCCAAATTGTTCTGCCGCCAACGTCACAAACATCGCCCAATACCCTGTTCCTAAACCAAGCCAGACGCAGAAGAGATAATATTTTGTTTCGGTATCCGTATTTCCGAAAAGCATAATGGAAACTCCGATCAATGTGAAGATCAGCATATAGAAAATGGCCATTTTACGAGATTTCAAAGCGTGGGAAATAAATCCACTCGCTAAATCTCCGACAGAAATTCCGACGTAAGCCCACATGATTGCTTTTCCAGGGTTGAGATCTTTAATTCCAAATTCAGGGGCAAATTGGTTCGCTAATACCGCTAGAATCCCGATGCAATACCAAGTTGGCAGCCCGACAGCAATACATTTTATATATCTGATGAAACGGTCTTTATTTGTAAAAAATGAGAGAAAATTTCCTTTTGAGACAGATTTCATCTCAATATTTTTATAAATGCCCGATTCTGAAACACTTATTCTTAGAAATAAAAGCATGATTCCCAGAACTCCGCCGATGATGTAAGAAATATTCCAACCTCCGGCTAATTCTACGGTTAATTGTGCCACAACCGCTCCCATTAATCCAAAACCTGCTACAACAGAGGTTCCGATTGCCCGTAAATTCTTCGGTAGACTTTCAGAAACCAGTGTAATTCCTGCTCCAAGTTCTCCGGCAAGGCCAATCCCTGCGATGAACCTTAATCCGGCATAAGAATATACCAAATGCTCTTTTGGAAAATGAGGTAAAAATCCACAAGCAATATTGGCTAAAGAATACACTAAAATAGATCCGAACAATACAGACAACCTTCCTTTTTTATCTCCAAAAACACCCCAGAAAATTCCTCCGATCAACAATCCAATCATTTGGCAATTGAGGATGAAGGTTCCGTCTACATCAGGATTCAGTCCTAAAGCTTTTAAACTCGGAATTCTTACAATGCCAAATAAAAGCAGATCATAAATATCTACGAAATACCCCAAGGCAGCAATGATCACGGGAATAGAAAAAATGTACTTCAGTTTTGAAGACAATGACAGTTCTTGCATTTTTAAATTTTGATAAAAATAAAAAACCTTTCAATTTCTTGAAAGGTTTTTATAAAATATCTTTGATCGATTATTATCTTGCAATATTCACAGCTCTCGTTTCTCTGATTACTGTTACTTTTACTTGTCCAGGATACGTCAATTCGTTTTGGATCTTTTCAGAAATATCATAAGACAACTGAGAAGCAGTTTCGTCATTTACTCTACCGCTTTCTACCATTACTCTCAACTCTCTACCCGCCTGGATTGCATAAGCGCTAGAAACTCCTTCAAAGCTTAATGCTGCAGCTTCAAGATCTTTCAATCTTTGGATATAAGATTCTAATACCTGTCTTCTTGCTCCCGGTCTTGCTCCTGAAATAGCATCCGCAACCTGAATGATCGGAGATAATAATGACGTCATTTCTACCTCGTCGTGGTGAGCTCCAATCGCATTGATAACTTCTGCATTTTCACCGTATTTTTCAGCCCACTGCATACCTAATAAAGCGTGAGGAAGTTCAGACTCCTGCTCAGGAACTTTACCTATATCGTGTAATAGACCGGCTCTTTTCGCTAATTTTACATTTAATCCTAATTCAGCAGCCATTGTTGCAGCGATATTCGCTACCTCTCTTGAGTGCTGTAATAAGTTTTGTCCATAAGAAGAACGGTATTTCATTCTACCTACGATCTTGATCAATTCGGGGTGTAAACCGTGAATTCCTAAATCAATGACCGTTCTCTTACCAACTTCAATGATTTCCTCCTCAATTTGTTTTCTTGTTTTTTCAACAACTTCTTCGATTCTTGCAGGGTGAATTCTACCGTCTGTTACCAATCTGTGAAGTGATAGTCTTGCGATCTCTCTTCTTACAGGATCGAAACATGAAAGAAGAATAGCTTCCGGAGTATCATCAACGATGATCTCAACACCGGTTACCGCTTCTAAAGCACGGATATTTCTACCTTCTCTACCGATAATTCTACCTTTTACTTCATCAGATTCAATATTAAATACTGATACCGAATTTTCGATCGCCTGTTCTGTACCAATTCTCTGAATTGTTTGAATAACAATTTTTCTAGCTTCACCTTTAGCATTTAACTGAGCTTCTTCCATGATGCTCTGAACGTGAGCCTGAGCTCTTGTTTTTGCTTCAGCTTTCATTGATTCTACCAATTCTGCTTTAGCTTCTTCTGCTGTGTAGTTAGATATTTTCTCAAGAATTTCAACTTTTTTAGATGTTACTACATCTAGTTCCTGTTGTTTTTTATCTAAATTTTCTGTTTTCTTGGCGTAATCAGCAATCTGTCTGTCTAAGTCTTTTTCAAGCTTACCTGCTTTGCTAAGCTCGTCATTAAGCTTATTTTCTTTGTCTTTGATCCTTTTTTCACCCTCCTGCATCTTCCTCTCTCTCGATTGGATATCTGCGTCGTGCTGAGATTTTAATTCAAGAAATTTCTCTTTAGCTTGAAGATTCTTTTCTTTTTTTATGGATTCAGCTTGTACATTAGCTTTTTCTATAAGGTTTTCGGCATTTTTCTGTGCATCATCTATAATAAATTTGCCCTTAGTATTCAATGAGCTTTTAGAGAAAAGTATCCCTATCACTGCACCAATTACTAAGCAAATAACGCCGACTATAATGGCTGTTGTCATATATATTGAGTTTTAATTGTCTATTTAATATTAAAATAAAAAAAGCCTACAATAATTCAATGATATAGAGTAAACTCCTAATCAACACGATTTGAACTGATCTCCACTGTCTGTAATCCGGATAACCGGCGCGCCATTCGATGGATGTTTGTTCGGTAATTTTTTAGCGTTGAGTTTACCTTTAATGTGTTAGAATTATTGTAGGCAGGTTTTCTGGAAAAAAAAATCTATTTTCCAATTTCATTCAACGATTGATTAATACTTACTAATCTTTCGTTGGTTGAATTTATATTTTTTTCGTAGTTCATAGACGTCACTTCAGCATTTGTTCCCAGTTTCAGGGCACACATCGCTAAAGCATCTTGTTTGTCTCTCACATCGAAATTCTGTTCAAAATCTTTAATCATATTCTCAATTTGCTTCCCCACTTTACGTAAAGTTTCTTCTTCTGCTGCGGGCACATTCAGCGGATACACTCTTCCTGCGATATTGATGGTTATTCTTCTTACCTCCATTATAATCCACTGTTTTGAAGCTGAGCAATACAGAAATCTACCTCTTTTACCAATCTGTTGATGTGATTTTTCATTAACCTATTGTGTTCAGGGTTTCCTGATATTGCTGAATAAAGTTTTATATTTTTTTGTTCTTCTGCTAATACCTGATTTTTTTTCCTCTCCTCATCGTATTTCTTCTTCAGTTCTTCATGCTCTGTATTTAATTCTGTTAATCTTTCATTAAGACTTTGATAATTCTTTTGTAAGTTCAAAATCTTTTTCTCTAATTCTGAAAAATTGTTTTCTAAATCTTGAAGCATTTCAGGTTTCTATATTCTAACTATTAGCAAAAATAAAAAAATAATGACAGTAACAAAAATAAAAGTCCCTATATTTTGATTTTCCAACAAAAAAGGAGATGTAATACACCTCCTTTATATTTTTTAAGCTTATTTTCTTATTCAAATTTCAATACAAAGAATACAGCTCTTGTTTGCAGTGTAGACATTGCAGCCGTCCAATAAGGCGGTGTATTGGCATTATCTGCCACCAACTCGTTGTTCATGATGAATGTTCCTCTGATCGCAGGCGTCAATTTAAATTTATTGAAATAAAACTGAATACCCATCTCAGCAGACCAAGCAAAATTATGCGTTGTAGATCTGAATACCTGTTGCAGGTTATCATCCGTAGAATCCGAATTAGACTGTAAATTCACAATATAATTCACCCCAGCAGCAACATAAGGTCTTGAGTTGTACCATCTTTGACCATGAAGTTCCAACATTACAGGAATATCAACCAAAGTAGATTTGATCTGTCTTGTTCTGTCTTTATCATTCAACGGAATTGGAATAAAAGGTGCATTCGTCAAAGTTCCCGCAGCGTACTGGTCGTTTGATTGTGTATTAAAAGTTAATTCCCTCTGAGCAAATTGCAAGCCTGGTTCAACTTTTAGATCCAAATAATCGTTCAGTCTCCATTTTGCGATCAAACCCGCTCCGAAGCTTTTACTATTTTTAGATGTAACAAGATTTTGGTTCCCTTCCATACCGTATCTTGGGTTAAGTACTATACGGTAGTCTACTATATTACCATTTAAATAAAACCCCCAACTGAATATCTGCTGGTCAAAATCTTCCAACTTGTCCATTCTGTTTCGGGTTCTAAATTGCGCGTCTGCAAAAACAGCAATATTTACTGAGGCTAAAACCAGTGCTTTTAATAGAAATTTATTCATAGGTTACTTTGTTGCTTTATAAATTGTGGCTATACCTAAACTTAGTTTTTTATATTCAACTTTTTTAAATCCTGTATCTAAAAGAATTTGTCTCATCTTTTCCCCGAAAGGAAAAGCATTAACAGAATCCGGAAGGTATGTGTATGCCCTATTATCTTTAGAAACCAATCTGCCGATGGCAGGTAATATATTTTTGAAATAAAACATATAAAATGGTGCTAAAAACCCCTCAACCTTTGAAAACTCCAGTATGTAAACACTCTTGTTATCCTTAACTACCCTTCTTAACTCTGCTAAACCTTTTGTAAGGTTCTCAAAATTCCTTACTCCAAATGCAACGGAAACAGCATCGAATCTATTGTCCTCGAAAGGTAAATTTTCTGCATCCCCTTTTTGCATGGAAATTTTGCCGTCTAATTTAAGTTTTTTTATTTTAATAACGCCAACATTTAACATTTGTTGCGATAAATCCAAACCAATTACTTTTGCATTGGTTCCTTTTTCAATAGTAATTGCCAGATCTCCCGTTCCAGTAGCCACATCCAGCACTTCCTGCGGGTTATCTTTTTTCATCATATTTACCAATGTATTTCTCCACAAAACATCAATTTTCATGGATAAAACATGATTCAAAAGATCATATTTCGGTGCAATATTGTCGAACATATCCTCTACCTGGCTCTTTTTTGTAGCCTCAGAATTGTAGGGCGTCACTTTGTTGATATCGTTTGTCAAAACTTGTAATATTCTTTATAATAATTAAGGAAATCTTGTTTTCTGAAGATCTTTGATCTTGATTCTACCTGCTGTACATTTTTGATCATTTTATCATAATCTTCATCTACATTATAGTAAAAATCGTCTGTATAAAGCTTATTGAAGCGTTTTGGCGCCCCAAAATACTGCTTTCCGTCTATAACGGTCTTATCCAGCGCCAAAAGTAATGAATCTTTTTTAAGATTGTACCCATAATATTGACGATTAACATAATAATCTTCATGAGCAATATTCAAAAGCCCACGGATTTTATTCACTTCAAATGCAGAATCATAGAGTAATTTCTTATTCTGATCAAAAACTTTGATGGCATTTTTACCCTGTTTAAGATCCACATGCACAAACTGTCCTGCGGAAATAATTCCTTCAGAACCGTTATTAATCTTGTAATAATAGGTATTGGGGGTAGGATTATCTACTAAGTAATAATTTTTCTTAGCTAAAAAGAAGAAGTAAATCCCAAAGGCCATCATAAACACCACAACAGCAATCGCTAAACCTTTTAAAGATGGATTATTTTTCATAGATTGTAAAGTACAATTTTTGCAAATTTAATAATATTTTTAATTCTTTCTTATTAATATTAATTATTAACTTTGCGTCTTTAAAAAAAATCATTTAAACGAATGCCGAATACAATCATTATTGGTTCCGGATCTTATATTCCTAATAGAGTTATTGGTAGAGACTATTTCATGGATGCTGAGTTCTATACGGATGAAGGTGAAAAAATAGAAAAACCTACAGAAGAAATCATCTCAAAATTTGTAGAAATTACAGAAATTGAAGAACGTAGGTATATTGAAGACGATAATTCTAACTCAAGGATTGGTTACGAGGCATCCAAAATTGCCATTGAAGATGCAAAAGTAAATCCCGAGGAAATTGATTACATCATTTACGCAAGTAATTTTGGTGAGGTGAGTACAGCTGGTCTTGTGAATTTCATGCCAACGATGGCTGCTAGAGTAAAAAACCACTTAGGCATCAGAAACAGAAAGTGTATTACTTATGACATGATTTTCGGATGTCCGGGATGGGTGGAAGCAATGATTTTGGCTGATAATTTAATTAAAGCTAACGTTGCCAAGACAATTCTAGTTGTTGGCAGTGAGACTTTAAGCCGCGTTACAGATCCTTACGACAGAAATAAAATGATTTTTGCAGATGGAGCCGGAGCAGTTGTTGTAATAGCTACTGAAGAAGAAAATGTGGGAATCATTAACCACAATACAATCTGTGATAACGGTCCTGAACTTGATTATTTAGTAAGCGCAGGTTCTCTTAATAAAGAAGCAGATCAGGAAAAATTTTACATCAGAATGCTTGGAAGGAAAATTTATGAGTACGCTCTTAAAAACGTTCCTGTAGCTGTAAAAGAAACGATTGATGATGCAGGACTTTCTATTGAAGATATTGATAAAATATTAATTCACCAGGCAAACGCTAAAATGGATTATGCAATGATCGAAAGAATTCACAGGCTTTATCATGTGAAAGATTATGATCATTCAATCTCTCCTATGACGATCCAGAAGCTGGGAAATTCTTCCGTAGCAACAATTCCTACATTATTTGATTTAATAATTAAAGGAAAACTGGAGGGTCATTCGTTTAAAGATAAAGGTAACATTGTTATGGCTTCGGTTGGTGCCGGAATGAACATCAATGCTATCGTTTATAGATTTCCTTAAGAATATTTAATTAAAAATATAAAAAGCACAGGGAAGTTATTCTTTGTGCTTTTTTTAAACATTATTATGCAAAGAAATTTTTTATTTATTGCCGCGATCTTCTTATTTTTAGAAGTCTATATCTACCAGGCAATAAGAACGTTAACGGATAACTCATGGATAAGAGCCGGATATTGGATTGTATCTTTGGCTGTTTACGGATTTTTCGCCTACGAAGTTTCCCACTTCCAAAGATCGGATAGAAGTACGGTGAGGGCGCAAATCATGATCTCTTTATTTTTAATCTTTATTTTACCTAAAATTTTTATCGTTCTGTTTTTATTGATTGATGATATTTTCAGAACAGGAGGTTACTTAATTGGGCTAACGAGGCCAACTGAGAACTTTTTCCCAGAAAGAAGAAAGTTTTTAAGCATTATGGGACTTGGTTTAGGAGGTGTACTTTCGGCATTGTTTATTGATGGAATCACTTTTGGAAAATACCGTCATAAAGTAAGAAGAGTGAGAATAAATTTCACCAACCTTCCGAAAAGCTTTAAAGGCTATAAAATCATACAAATCTCAGACGTTCATAGCGGAAGTTTCTCTGATCCAAGTAAATTGGAACATGCAATTGATTTAATTAATGAACAAAACCCTGATTTAGTTCTATTTACAGGAGATATGGTGAATAATATTGCGGATGAGTTCAAACCATTTATTCCTTTATTTTCAAAAATTAAAGCGAAGGATGGCAAGTTTGCCGTTCTTGGAAACCACGATTATGCAGATTACGTAACATGGACTTCATTAGATGCCAAGAAGAAAAATCTTGACACCCTAATCGATTACGAAAAACAAGCAGGCTTCGATATGTTGAGAAACGAACATAGAGTAATTGAGAAAAACGGTGAGAAAATCTACATTTTAGGTGTTGAAAACTGGGGATTAAAACCTTTTCCTCAATTTGGAAAGCTAGACGATGCCTTAAAAGGAGTTCCGGAATCAGCAACAAAAATATTAATGAGCCACGACCCTACCCATTTCGATTACGTGGTTAAAAAACACCCGATAGATGTTCATTTGACACTTTCTGGTCACACACACGGAATGCAATTTGGTTTAGATTTAAAAAATATAAAATGGTCGCCCGTTCAATACCGTTACCCAAAATGGGCTGATTTATATGAAAGTGAAGGAAAAATGCTTTATGTAAACAGAGGATTTGGTGTGCTGGGTTATCCTGGAAGAGTTGGAGTTTTGCCGGAAATTACGCTTTTTGAATTGGCTTAATTTTAAACACAAATAACACTAATTTTTTGCACGAATAACACAAATATTCTTAATCTAAAAAGTTTTAGAGAGTTTTTTTAACGCAAAGATTTTATTTTGAGCATTATATATTTAAGGGAGTAAAGATGAATCAACTTATTGATTTGATTAAACTATCGTTTCAGCTTCGCGAAGCAAATTTATTTGCCTTTGCTATCTAAAAATCAACAGCTTTAATAATTATATCTTTGCGTTTAAATTAATTTTCTAGGCACAAATACATTAATATTTCCACAAATTAAAACACAAACATCTGTGTAAATCTGTGAAATCAGTGGGAAAATTAAAAAATATAATCTTTCATACGAGAAGTCGCCATGTCATTCTCGTTGATCCAGGTAAGGAGGGCATCTAATTTGTCCTCCATTTTTCTGCCCGAAAACAAGCTTCTGTAATATGGAATGTCAAATTGATATTTTTTGAAATCGGTGAACTGCCAAGAATTAAGATAGATCAAAACAAAGTCATCATTCTTCAATGTTTCAAACACCATATTTCTGTAATATTTCATCGGTAAGATCTGAAACATAAAATCATTATACGGCAATTGAAAGTAAGGAGAAATACTTTCCGGAATAATACTCAATCCATCCTCTTCTGTGATCTCTGTATTTCTTTTTAGACGCTTAAAAGGAAAAAGAATATTCGCATTATCGATATTGGAAACATAATTAAATTCCAACAATTTTAAACTTTCCTGAGGTTGCTTAAAATCTTTTTGTCGGATTCCGCGGATCTGTTTTTCGAGAAAATCCTGCGTATTTTTTTTGACATTTTCAATTTCCTGAAGACCGGAATTTTTATTGTAAAAAGCAATTTCATGCCCTTGGGATGAAATTGCTTTTATTAAATTTTTAAGTTTTTCGGCGATAGAAATCTCCACAAAAAAACTTGCTTTTACATCATGAATATCTAAAATTCTAAGAATAGCTTTTGTATTATCTTCTGTAATTTTCAGTCTTTCTTCATCAGTGATTTGAAGGTCGTTTTTCACGCCTGCTTCAATATTCATAATGTTAAAAGTGAATAATATCATTTAAACTAAGTTTTAGATAAAATTTATATTTAATTATTAATCAGATGTTAAAGTATATTTTAATTAAAGCTTAACTTTAGATAAATTAATCTTTACCTAATTTCACTTTAAGATTCTTGATCATGTCTTTAGACATTTCAGAAATTCCGAAATCATAGGTTAATCCCCAATCTTTTTTCGCTACAGAATCATCAATGGATGCCGGCCAAGAATCTGCAATTGCCTGTCTGAAATCCGGTTTATAATCGATCTCAAAACCTGGAATTTCTTTCTTAATTTCTTCTGCCAATTCTTTTGGAGTGAAAGACATTCCACCCAAATTATAAGACGAACGAACCGTTACACTTTCTTTCGGAGCGTCCATTAATTTCAATGTTGCGTTAATTGCATCATCCATATATAACATCGGCATTCCTGTATTTTCAGAAATAAAACTTGTGTATTTTCCTTCTTCAATTGCTTCATAAAAAATCTCCACAGCGTAATCTGTAGTACCTCCACCTGCAGGAGTTTTCCATGAGATCAATCCCGGATATCTGATACTTCTTACGTCTACTCCATACTTATCGAAATAATATTCGCACCATTTTTCACCTGCCATTTTAGAAATTCCGTACACCGTTGTAGGATTTAAAACAACATCCTGCGCTACATTTTCTTTAGGAATTCCTTTCCCGAAAACAGCGATAGAACTTGGCCAAAATATCTTTTTAAGAAGACCTTCTTTTGCCATTTCACAAAATTGAAGAAGAGGTTCAAGGTTTAATTTCCAAGCGAAAATTGGCTGCTTTTCAGAAGTTCCTGACAATAATGAAGCCAAATGATAAACAGTTGTAATGTCGTAATCTTTGATGACCTGCTTTACCAACTGAGTATTTGTAACGTCCATTCTTTCGTAATGACCTGCAGCAGTAATGCCTTTTTGCCATCTGTCTAGTCCAGAAGCCACTACATTTTCTGCACCGTGGATCTCAACAAGTCTATTCGTAAGCTCGGTGCCGATCTGTCCCAAAGCACCCGTAATTAGTATTCTTTCCGTATAGGATTCCATTTTTACTTTTTTATTATGATGATCAAAAGCAAAAATAGAAATTTTAGACCCTATTCTAAAACAAAATTGTAAATTCGATTATAATTTTTAAAAATGAAAAAGTTAATTATTTCGATCATTCTGTTTTCTCATTCGGTTTCAGCACAATACACCGATATCAACATCGTAAAAGAAGTTAAGGTTAAAAATAAAGGAGTTGTTGTTTCTGCGCATCCTTTGGCCAGTGAAGCCGGGGCAAAAATCCTTAAAATGGGAGGAAATGCCTATGATGCAATTACTGCCACACAATACGCTCTAGCCGTTGTCTATCCCCAAGCCGGAAATATCGGCGGTGGTGGATTTTTAGTTGGAGCGAAAAGTAATGGCGAAAAGTTCACTATCGATTACCGCGAAACAGCTCCCAAAAAAGCTTCTAGAGATATGTATCTTGATAAAAACGGTAAAGCAAACACAGATTTATCTCAAAATGGAAGATTAGCAGTTGGAATCCCCGGAAGTATTGCCGGATTTTTTGCGACTTTAAAATATTGTAAACTTCCTATGAATCAAATCATTCAACCAGCAATTGATTTAGCTGAAAAAGGTTTTGCGATTACAGATAAGGAAGCTGATATGTTGAACTCGCAAAGAGAACATTTCCAAAAACATAATAAATCGACTATCCTTTTCGTGAAAGACACCCCGTGGAAAGCCGGAGATCTATTGATACAGAAAGAATTAGCAGAAACTTTAAAACTCATTCAAAAATTAGGAGCTAAAGGATTTTATGAAGGAAAAACTGCCGATCTTTTGATTGCCGAAATGAAAAAAGGAAACGGAATCATCACTTTAGAGGACTTAAAAAACTATAAAGTGGCCGAAAGAAAAGCTTTAGAATTCGATTATAAGGGAAGTAATGTTGTTACGATGCCTTTACCTTCAAGTGGCGGTGTACTTTTAGCTCAAATGTTGAGAATGGCCGCTTTTGAAAATTTAGAAAAGTATCAGCAAAACTCCACTCCCGTCGTACAGATTATGGTGGAAGCCGAAAGAAGAGCGTACGCTGACAGAGCAGAATACATGGGAGATCCTGATTTTATTGAAGATAAAACGTCTTATCTAATCTCTGATGAATATTTAAAAAACAGATGGAAAAGCTTCAGTTTTAATAAAGCAACTCCAAGTTCAGAGGTTGGAAAAATTATTAAACAACCTAAAGAATCAACAGAAACCACCCATATTTCAGTTATTGACAAAGATGGAAATGCAGCAGCAGCAGTAACCACAACTCTTAACGGCTATTACGGCAGCAAAGTATTAGTAACAGGCGCAGGATTCTTTTTAAATAACGAAATGGATGATTTCTCGGTAAAGCCTGGCGTTCCCAATATGTTTGGAGCTGTGGGCGGAGAAGCTAATTCAATTCAACCTAATAAAAGGATGCTTTCTTCCATGACCCCAACTATTATTCTGAAAAACGGAAAACCTTATATGGTTGTTGGAACTCCCGGAGGAACTACAATTCCTACTTCGGTTTATCAGTCTATCGTTGATGTTGTTGATTTTAAATTGAATGCCAATATATCCGTTAATGCTCCGAAATTCCATCACCAATGGCTTCCTGAAACGGTTTCTGTTGAAAATAACTTTCCGGAAGCAACAATTTCAGAATTAAAAGCTAAAAATTATGTGATTGAAAAAGTAAAATATATTGGAAAAACAGAAATGATTCTTATTGATGATACTGCAACTATTCACGCAGTTGCAGATGGTCGTGGAGATGATTCTGTTGCGGTGGAATAATTTTCCTTTGATTATTCTTAGAATCTAAGTTAATAAATGAAGGAAAAATGCTTCGACTGTTTCTTGCTCAGCTTGAAATCACTCAAAATTAACCATCATAACAACAATTGGTATTAGAAGTGTCATGCTGACACGAATTAGTCGAAGTGTCTAAAATATCTATAAAATTTTAAATCGTTCGTTTCAGCGCTACCGTTTAAAATAACAACACACTCATTTATAGTGTGTTGTTATTTTTCCCAATCCTCAAATAGAAATATAGCTACTTATAAACTAATAACACTCAAGTTTGAAATTAATAATTAATTTTACTGAAGGTAGTACCTCGTGATAAATTTACAGGACTGAATATTTTTGAAATCACTGTTATTTAAGGAAAACTACATCATCAAAAATTAATTGCAACACATTTATAGTTAATAAAAATAAAACGGAAAATGAAATATGACATTTATCAAATCGATGCTTTTACAAACAAGACCTTTGGAGGAAATCCAGCTTGTGTAGTCCCTCTTGACAACTGGCTGCCAGATGACATATTATTGAAAATAACGAAAGAAAATGCAGTAGCAGAAACGGCTTTTTTTGTTAGCAAGGGCGACAAAATTCATTTACGATGGTTCACACCTGAAATTGAAATGGACCTGTGTGGTCATGCGACTCTTGCAACAGTACACTGCTTAAAGACAATTCTTAACTACAAAAGTGATACAATTGTTTTTGAAACATTAAGTGGTGACTTAACAGTCTTGTGTGATAAAGATCTTTATAAAATGGATTTTCCATCGAGAATGCCATCACCTGACATCCTTCCAAAAAACATTCAAGATTCACTAAATATTAAACCTGAGAAGGTTTTAAAGTCAAGAGATTATGTTTTGGTTTATGACAACGAAACCGATGTGAAAAATATTAAAATTGACAGGCAGTTGTTTGATCAGATCAATCTTGATCCAGGAGGAGTAGTTGTTACAGCAAAAGGTGATAATTGTGACTTCGTTTCAAGATTCTTTACACCTCAGGCATCCATTTTGGAAGATCCTGTAACTGGTTCATCACATTGTTCTTTAATTCCGTATTGGGCAGAAAGACTGAATAAAAAAGAACTATCTGCACGTCAGATTTCTGAACGGATAGGAACTTTATTTTGTGAAGACAAAGATGATCGTGTAATTATTAGCGGGCAAGCAAAAACATATTCTATCGGAAACTTTTGGATAGAATAGCTTATCATCAATAGAAATTAGGTTAAACTTTAAAAATAGTAACAGTCTTAAATCTGTTACTATTTTTTTTATAATCTATTAATACTACATATTCGTAAAGCTTTATAAGATAAGTTGAATCTTCGTTACTTTCCGACTATTATAATTTCCTACTCTAAAGTAACAAAACAGCCCCCTCCGAAATAAGCCGTCATTATACAAAACTCATTTCAAGGATTTTCATTTTATTTCAGCTACGGCGGGCTAAAACTTTTCATGACTTTTGTCATATCTAAAGATAAATTTGCTTAATTTTCAGCCTTTAAAATCATAAACTTTTCGTTTTGAAAGCAAAAAAAATCTATCAGCAGCTTTATTTTCAGGTTATTATCGCAATAATTGCAGGTATTCTTTTAGGCAGATTCTACCCCGAATTGGGTGAAAAAATGAAACCGTTAGGTGATGGCTTTATCAAATTGGTAAAAATGATTATTGCTCCGGTAATTTTCATTACACTAACATTAGGAATCGCTCACATGACAGATTTGAAAAAAGTGGGAAGAATTGCCATAAAAGCAATGATCTACTTCTTTACCTTTTCTACTTTAGCTCTAATTATTGGTTTAATTGTGGGAAATATTTTACAGCCTGGACATGGTTTAAATATTGACCCCGCTACTCTATCAGGAGACGTTTCGCAATATCAGCAAAAGGCTCATGAGACGACTTTAACGGGATTTATGATGAATATTATTCCTGAAACTTTGTTTAGTCCATTGGTTGGGGAAAATATTTTGCAGGTTCTTTTGGTTGCTATTTTAATGGGAACTGCATTGGTTTTAACCAAAGAAAAAAGCCAGAAAATAACAGATTTTTTACAAGATCTTTCAACTCCGATCTTCAAAATCGTTCATATGCTGATGAAATTAGCGCCAATCGGAGCTTTCGGGGCAATGGCTTTCACCATCGGAAAGTATGGACTTCATTCTGTTTTAAACTTAATATTCTTAGTCGGAACCTTTTATATTACTTCTGCCCTTTTTGTGGTTTTAGTTTTAGGAGCCGTAGCGTGGTACAATGGTTTCAGTATTTTCAAATTAATGTATTATTTGAAAGAAGAACTGCTTTTGGTTTTAGGAACAAGCTCTTCAGAATCTGCTCTTCCGGGAATTATGGAAAAGCTTGAAAAAGCAGGGTGTTCAAGAGCAATCGTAGGTTTGGTGGTTCCAACCGGTTATTCTTTCAATCTTGATGGAACCAATATTTATATGACCTTAGCTTCATTATTTATTGCTCAGGCTTTAAATATTGATCTTTCAATTGAGAAACAATTAATCTTACTTTTGGTTGCTATGTTAAGTTCAAAAGGAGCCGCAGGAGTTACTGGAGCCGGATTTGTGACTTTAGCTGCAACATTAGCCGTAGTTCCTGAAATTCCGATTGCTGGAATGACTTTGATTCTTGGAATTGATAAATTTATGAGTGAATGCCGTGCTTTAACAAATGTTATCGGAAATTCTGTAGCGACTGTAGTGGTTGCCAATTGGGAAAAACAATTGGATAAAGATCAGTTACAATATTGCCTCGATCACCCGAATGAGATTGAGAAAAAATTGGAGGTTTGATTTCTTAGGAGCTTAATCCCGCTTTCCACTATATCTTTTTCGCCAACGCTTTTCAAGACCATTTCAGAAAAAGGATGTCGTTGCAATCGGGGCTAGGGTATTTGTCGGAATTTTAAATTATCGTCATAAAAACTTAATACATACTTTGTCATCCTGAAAGGATCTAAGCATAATATTAGAAGATAGTATGGAAAGATTCGCGTATAGATTCCTCCGGAATGACAAACATTATGGTAAAAAGTCTATTAGATTGAGATTGCTTCGTCGCTTCGCTCCTCGCAATGACCTACACCAAAATATTCAAACTCGAAGGCTGAACTTTCACGTGGATCGGCGACTTTATTTTGTTGAATTCTCCGTCCAAATGCCAATTTTTGGTATTTACTTTAAATTCGATCTCTGAGACAGGAAGATAAGTTACATAACTGTCGTCTTTCAATCTTTTTGTAAACATTCGGAAAGCGAAAAGAGCCGAATAGGTCAGCGGAAATTTTTTAACCAAAACCATATCTACCAAACCATCACTTTTGCTCGCATTTGGAGCAATGTAGGCATTATTACCGAACTGACGGGTATTAGCAATATTCAACATTAAATATTTCCCATTGTACTGCTGATATTTTTCATCTGAAAACTTAACTTTGATCGGTTTATAATTAAAGAAAGTTTTAAGCGAAACTTTAATGTAATTTTTGAATCCACGATCGGTTTTTTCAAATTCCTTTACTACTTTTCCATCGAAACCTGTTCCTGAAACATTGATAGAAAGCCTTTCATTAACCGTGAATGTATCTATTTTTCTGGAATTTCTTGCTTTAATCTTCTCTAAAAGCTCATCTAAATTCTTGCTGAATTTTGTTTCATTAGAAAATCCGTTTCCTGAACCTGCTGGAAAAATAGCTAAAACTTTTTCAGTATTGATTAGATTTTTGGCCACCGTAGAAATCGTACCGTCACCACCAATTGCCACAAAAATATCGACTTTATCAAAGTTATTTTGAATAAAATCATCCGTTCCCTGAATAGATTCTGAAACATAATACAGTGGATTTCCAACCTTTTTTATCAGTTCATTAAGAAATGGCTGATAATTTTTCTTGGCCGAAAAAGGATTGATGATAAAAGCTACTTTTTCCATTGGTACAAAAGTAAAAAATTGTGCTGTTATTGGGAAGTATTTTAAAATTATTTAATTATAATTCAATAGTAACCTTTATTTGATCATCATTCGGTCTTTAAACTCGAGGTTCAAAGTTCCACTCAAATCATTCCAAGAAACAGGAATTATAATGTCGCCGATTGAATATCCTTTTTTAATTTCATCCTTATTATAGTGAAAATATAGATTATTTTCATCGAAATAAAAGTTTTCCGTTATCGGAATCTTTTCAAGTAACAATGCATTATACTCTTCTACATCATATTTTTTCATCTGTTGCATCATGGTTGTTTTATCAATATTATTACTTAATATCTCGGAAAGTTTGTCTTTCGGAATAGACGTAATGTCCTGAAGTGTTAATTTTTTATTTTCATTGAGGTCAAAAACCTTTTCTGAATAATTATAATAATTACACACACCGCCAACGAACATACTTTCATAATATTGGATATGCAGATATTCATTTTTATTAAACTTAAGATTCATTTGAGAGGTTTTTTCCCACTTTTGCAAGTGTTTTAGATGAACTAATTTATTTACCCCTTTAAGTTTTGTATATAATTCGTTCTTTTTTACTTCCAAATATTTTTTCAAACCTTCTTTAGAAAAATCTTGAATATCCTCTTTTGCATAAATAGTATGAAGTAGTTCTTGATCTTTCAATGTTGGGAATACCAATAATTGTGATGAATATTTCACTGTAATGGAGTCTAGAAGTTTTGTAAAATCTTCTTCTATAACAGAATCAATAGTAAAATTTACAGGAATAGTAGACTGTATATGTTTATTTTTAAAGCCAATCTCTTTACAGGAGAAAAACATTAGAAGTAATAAAGCGACCAAAATAATACCTGTATTTTTCATACGACTGTGTTTGATTTTATAGGTCAAAAAATGTTCCAAAGAAAAAAAGCTTCCTGTAAAGGAAGCTTTGATATTATTTGATTTTCATTCTGTTTTTGAATTCTGGGCTTAAAGTTCCGCTCAACTCTCCCCATGAAATCGGGATGATAATATCCCCTGCTGCAAAAGCGGTTATTTCATAAGGACTGTAATGAAAGTATAGGTTTTTATCATCAAAATAAAAGTTATTGGTTGCCGGAATCACATCTACTAAAAGCATTTCAGAATTATTAACTTTCCCGTTTTCATCCGTTGTACCACTATTTATTTTATTGATATTTTTCATTAATAATGTCTCAAGCTTATTTTTTAGCATTGAAGTAATATCTTTCAGCTCAACTTTTTTGCTGTTTTTTAGATCGAAAACCCTTTCGTTAAAGCCATAATTATCGTGCGCTCCACCTTCGTACGAACCCCAGATGTATTGAATATGCATGAAATCATTAACGTTAGATTTAAGATTCATAGAAGAACTTGTGTACCATTCCTGAGAGTATTTTATATCCGAAATAAAGTCTTCCGAGTTTTTTTTAATAGAACTATAAAATTCGTCTTTCTCTTTTTTCAATAAAGCTTCTATCCCATTTTTAGAGAAATCCTTAGTATTTTTATTTACAAAATAAATACTGTCTAATAATTTTTCATCTTTAATGGATGGAAAAATCAGCATTTTTGAAGTATATTTTAACTGTAAAGAATCACTAAGCTTTATGGAATCATTCACTTTTACGGAATCAACAGTAAATTTTTCAGGTTGAGGAACTTCTGTTTTTTCGTCTGCAGTATTCGTCGTTTCCGTTTTTTTACAAGCCGAAAAAATAAAGAAAGAAGATAATGCTAAGACAGCAATTGTATTTTTCATATTTCAATTTTCCTATTAAATACAAAAACCATTCAAAAAATGAATGGTTTTATGATTATTTTAAAAATATATTCAATATTTAAATTAATAATTATTTAAAATACTGATTATCAATATATTATTTCTTAACCAAGCTTATAACCTGATTTTCACTTTTTGAAGCTACACCCCAAATTTGCTTAAATGCAGGATAATATTCTTTAGGATAATCTGCACTTCCAACAGTTGTTGTTGAAACGATTTCAAGTGTATTACCTTTTTGTTCAATCATATAACTGTATGCAATTTCTTTGTCTTCGGTAACAATCTTTTTACTCTGTGGAAGTTCTTCAATTGTATATCCTTCAGGAATTTCTAAGACAACTTTTTTCACTCTCGTGTAAGGAGAAATAAAATCGATTGTATATTTTCTTTGTTCCGTCTGATCAAACTCATTTGAGTTTTTGTTTAAAAACAACATCGGGTTGATGATCATTTTCTTCCCGACTCTATCAATAAGATTATCCGAAGAGAATTTCATAGTACTTTCAAAATCACCACTTTCAAGCACTTTAGAATCAATTCCTGTAAAATCTATTGCAAAATTTTCTTTGTACTGTTTTTTGTATTTATCACTATTATCATCATAACTTTCCTTTGCAAACATCGCGTAAGTTCCGGTATCTTTATCAGAATACGTTCCTGAAATGCTTCCGTCTTCATTGATCTTCGCGTTGGCCGTAAGATAAGTAAAACTAGGTTTAGCGTTTACCATTTGTATCTGCTTTACCTTGTCTTTTGTTAGTAAGATCCCGAAATTATTCCAGTCTCTTGGAGGCAGCTGATCCATAGATGATTGTTTAGCTGTAGCATCATAAATATGTAAACCATCTTTTGTTTCGATAGCAACGATAACAAAATTCATATTGGAAACGTTGGGAGACGTAAGATTGATCAACCCGTTATTTACCGTAGAAATAAGAACCGGATCTGCTTTAATTCCCGCTTCACGAAGCATCATAACCAGAAAAAGATTAATTTCCGCGGCGTTTCCTGTTTTAGTTTCTAAAAGCTTTTTGATTCCATCTTCTGTGTAAATACCTCTGTCATTATTCCATGTAAAAGTATTTTTCACATAATTAAAAATAGCATCTGCTTTTTCTGTATCGTTTTTTAAGTTTGAAATTCCGGCCGGCATGTTTTCTTTTGCCAGTTTTGATCTTTTAAGCTCTCCACCAAAATCTTCATTTTCATACAGCCTATCTTTGATCTGCTCCCAAGATGAAGAATAAAGTTTTAATTGACTAAAATTGGTTGAATTTAATTCTGCGCTTAATTTTGTTCTATAATTTCTGTCATTTTTAACAAATTTTTCAGCCTTAAAACCTTTCAAATTCTCATATCCAAATCTATACGTTCTGTATTGAGTCCCATATAAGTTTCTATCTTCAACTATTCTATATTTTGGAGTTAGAGAACCTGTATAATTGATGTTATATGAAATGTTTAAGGGATTATCCAAAACATATTCTGTATACATTGAAGGCGTATCACCTTCTATCAATACTTCAGGGATAGCAAACAAAAATGGTGAAATAACTTCATATTGATACTCAATCACAGAGCCATTTTTCACATTTGGGAATGCAAATTTGTTGATTGTAAGATATTTGCTCTCCTTACTCTTATATTTTGAGCTTTTCTCAACTTTAATTGGTACAACAACTCCGTTCTCTAGATTATAAGTAAACGCTTTTATTTTATTCAATCTTTCTTCGCTACTCCCGTTTTTGTAAAGTGGAATTTCAAGATTCAACCAATCTTCAGCCTTATCTTTATCATAGATTTTTACTCTGTAAAAAGCTTTTTTATGAAGATCTCCCGTAACAACATCAATCATAAAATGTTGAGATTTATATAAAATTTCTGCAGGAGCATTTTCGTCTAAAGCTGATTTTTGCTTCGATAAATCTGCGTCATTGAACTTTGGAGGGGCTAGAAATTCATGCTTTTGAGCATCAATAAAAATAAAATTTATTGAGCAAAAAGCAATTAAGAATATTTTTTTCATGGTTAGATCTTAGTAATTAGAATTTTTGAGTTATCGTTGCTTATCGTTTTTTTTCTAAAATTGATATAATCGTTGTATTTTTCTTTCGGAAAAACACCTTTATTGACACGGATTTTTCTGCTTACTTTCAGCTCAGATCCGTTTTTTATAAAGCTTAATTTGTAAGTCCCAAACTCTGAAATAAGGTTTACATCATTAGGAACTTCGTCTATTTTGAAGCTGTTTGGAATGGTAAAATTAATTTCAAATTCATCTTCGAAAGATTGTCCGATCTCAAAAGGCAGTTCCCTGTTTTCTTCTGTTTTGTAAATACTGTTTGTAAATATCGGTACAGCTCTGAATATTACACTACTTCCTGCATTTTTAGAATAATTATTAGCTTTAAAATCAATATTGTAGGTTGCAAAAGCATTATCACGATCGTTAACGAAATTTTTCATTTCTATTTTCTCGCAATTCAAAACATCCAACCGTTTTTTTATCGCTTCATTTTTCTCTTTTGGAGATAAATTAGCAAAGCCTACATTATAATCATACTGACTTCCTGTGTAAACAAATTCTCCCACGCCTGTTAAACTATTATCTTCATTAAGTTTAACTTTTAAAATCTGTTTTTCTCTATTTTTCTCAGCTGAAGAAGCAGGAGTATTGATAAGCTCAATTCCGTTCTTTTTGATTGAAAGCACATTTCTGTCCGTTGTATTATAACTTAAATGATTGAAAGCCATCTGCTGAGAGGTATTTTCAAGCCAAATATTTCCTTTTTCTGTAGGAACCATTAAAATAGCATGATTTCCACCCATTTTAGGAAAATCAGGATCGAAAGAAATATCAGAAGAACTCGAATTAATCACCGAATAATAAGATGGAATACCGGCCTCATCAAGAAGCGTTTTCATGTAATTGGTAAGACCTTTACAGTCTCCGTATCCTTTTTTATGAACCTCATCAGGAAGCATCGGCTGCCACCCCCCAATTCCTAATGCAACAAATATGTATCTTGTTTTTGCCTGCATATACTGATAAAGCTTTTTTACTTTCTCTTCCGTAGAACCTTGTAAATTAAGGCCTGCAACCTCAGCTTTAATCGTTGGTGTAGAAACAGAAACAGGCTCTAAGATACTGTTGTAATACCAAGAACCGAAGTCTGACCAGGTTGTAAGATTTCCTTGTTTGCCTTCAAGATTAAATTTAGCCAATGAAAAACTTACTTTCGGTAATATTTTTTCTGGTTGAGGCAGTAAATTAATTTCATCAATTGCAGGAACATTTTTATAGGTATAGACTTTTTCTGTTCCGTTATTATTTTCAATTACTGAAGCGTAATTATATTTTGAAGGGTAAATTTTTGTTCTTAGATCAATCCCTGATTTATTTATAATCTTAAACTGCTTTTCTTCAACGGATGTATTGGTGCTTGAAAAAGGTGTAAAATCAGGAATAAAAACGGTGTTTTCATCAGTAATTTGATAAGAATATTCTACCGTGTATGGATATTGAACGGGAGTATAAGTTAAACTTAAAAATCTACTATCAGAATAGAAAACTCCTTGTGAATTATTGGCATAATCACCAAAATCGGATTTTGAATATGATTTAATTTTCTTACCCGACTCATCATAAACGATTACTTTAACATCAGAGATTTGATCCCCTTTCTCATACGCGATATTCACAACCGCTTTTTCATCTCCGTCTTTATTAAGGACTGTTAAAGCCTTGTTGTACTGATATTTTATATCATCAATTTTATTGATCTGAATTGTTGTAAAGTCTTTTCGAACCACAACATCTGCATTTTTCTTTAAATTCTCAGGGATTGCCGAAGCAGGGTAAGTTTGTGCGTAGTAAAGGGAAGCTATAGAACACGCCCCAATACAAAGTATTTTCATCATAGTTACTAAAATTATGCAAAAGTAACAAAATCTTAATAAATGTTAAAATTAATTTTCAAAATAAAAAAAGACCTCATTTCTGAAGTCTTTTAAATTTTATTTAAATTAAGATCAATTAAACATCAATCTTAGCATATTTTGCATTCTTTTCGATGAATTCTCTTCTTGGCGGAACCTCGTCTCCCATCAACATTGAGAAAACACTGTCTGCTTCAACAGCATTATCAATTGTAACCTGCTTCAAGATTCTGTGTTCAGGGTTTAGCGTTGTTTCCCAAAGCTGTTCAGGATTCATCTCTCCAAGACCTTTATAACGTTGAACTTCAACACCTTTACCATCCGGAGACATTTCTAAAGTAAACTCTTCACGTTCTTTTTCGTTATAAGCATATACTTTTTTGTTTCCTCTTTTTAGTAAATATAAAGGAGGTTGAGCAATATAGATATATCCATTCTCGATCAATTCTTTCATAAATCTAAAGAAGAATGTAAGAATCAACGTAGAAATGTGAGAACCGTCAATATCGGCATCGGTCATGATCACAACTTTATGGTATCTTAATTTAGCCATATTCAAGGCTTTACTGTCTTCTTCAGTTCCTACAGAAACTCCAAGAGCTGTGTAAATATTCTTGATCTCTTCGTTATCATAAACTTTATGAAGCATAGATTTCTCTACGTTCAAAATTTTACCTCTCAAAGGTAAAATAGCCTGAAAATGTCTGTCTCTACCTTGTTTCGCAGTTCCACCTGCTGAATCTCCCTCCACTAGGAATAGTTCAGATTCTGCCGGATCTTTAGATGAACAGTCGGATAATTTTCCCGGAAGTCCAGAACCTCCCATTGGCGATTTTCTCTGAACCATTTCACGAGCTTTCTTCGCTGCCTGTCTAGCTTTTGCCGCTAAAACAACTTTCTGAACGATGATTTTTGCTTCATTAGGATTTTCTTCCAAGAAGTTTGAAAGCATTTCCCCTACAATTTTATCAACTGCACCGGAAACTTCAGAGTTACCTAATTTAGTTTTGGTCTGTCCTTCAAACTGAGGTTCCATTACTTTTACAGAAATCACGGCTGTTAATCCTTCACGGAAGTCATCACCTGTAATTTCTACTTTTTCTTTAGCTGGAATCCCCAAATCATCAGCATATTTCTTCAAAGTTCTCGTCAAAGCACGTCTGAAACCTGCTAAGTGAGTACCTCCTTCATGCGTATTGATATTGTTTACATAAGAGTGAAGGTTTTCGCTGAATGACGTGTTATAACGCATCGCCACCTCAACAGGAATATCATCTCTTTCTGCTTCCATGAAAATTACGTGTTCCATAATTGACTCACGGTTTCCATCGATATATTCTACAAATTCTTTTAATCCACCTTCAGAATGGAAAATTTCCTCAGGGAAAGATCCGTCTTCGTTTGGTTCTCTTTCATCGATAAGAGTGATCGTGATTCCTTTATTAAGGAAAGCCAATTCTCTCAATCTCGTTGCAAGAGTATCATAATTGTAAACAGTTTCCTGGAAAATCGTAGCATCCGGCTGGAAGAAAACTTCGGTTCCTCTTTCCTCGGTAGTTCCTATCTCAGCAACATCCGCCAATGCTTTACCTTCTGAATATTTTTGTTGATACAATTTACCGTTAAGACTTACTGTAGCAACCAATAAAGTTGAAAGTGCATTTACACAAGAAACCCCAACTCCGTGAAGACCTCCGGAAACTTTGTAAGAATCTTTATCAAATTTTCCTCCTGCTCCAATTTTGGTCATTACAACCTCCAGAGCAGATTTTTGTTCCTTTTCGTGGAAATCTACAGGAATACCTCTCCCATTATCTTTTACAGAGATACTTTCTCCGTCATGAATTGTTACCTTAATAGTATCACAGTATCCTGCTAAAGCCTCATCAATAGAGTTATCTACTACTTCATAAACCAAATGATGAAGACCTCTTACTCCTACATCACCAATGTACATAGAGGGTCTTAGTCGAACGTGTTCCATCCCTTCTAAGGCTTGGATACTGCTAGCTGTATATTGTTTTTGACTCATATTAAATATTAAAATCTTGCTATATGCAAAGACCTACAAATATCGTGATTTTTTTCGATTTATCAAAGTTAAAAAGAGCCAAAAAAAGCAAGGATTTCCAATATAAACAGCCCTGAAATTTTTAATTGAAAAGAAACAAAGTTATAGCAATTTCCCGACAGGCCTTACTGTTTTAAATCATATTAAACATCAATAATTTATGCTTAAATTTATTTACTCAAAAATTGATTATTATGGACGATTTTCTTGCAGCTCGTGCACAAATGGCCATATCCTTAGGTTTTCATATTGTTTTTGCCTGTGTCGGTATGGTTATGCCTTTTTTAATGGCTTTTGCCCACTGGAAATACTTAAAAACCAATAATGAAATCTATAAAGGTCTTACAAAAGCCTGGAGCAAAGGAGTTGCTATCTTATTTGCCACCGGAGCTGTTTCCGGAACAATGCTTTCCTTTGAATTGGGGCTTCTTTGGCCCGGATTTATGAAACATGCCGGCCCTATTTTCGGAATGCCATTCTCTTTGGAAGGAACCGCCTTTTTTATTGAAGCCATTGCCATTGGCTTTTTCCTGTATGGATGGGATAAATTTAATAAATGGTTCCACTGGTTTTGCGGATTTTTAGTTGGTTTAAGCGGTTTAGCGTCAGGAATTTTGGTTGTTGCAGCTAATGCCTGGATGAATTCTCCGTCCGGATTTGATTATATTAATGGACAATACGTCAATATAGATCCTATAAAAGCGATGTTTAATGATGCCTGGTTTCCGCAGGCTTTACATATGACGGTTGCAGCATTTTGTGCGACAGGATTTGTAGTCGCGGGAGTTCATGCTTATTTAATAATGAAAAAGAAAAATGTAGAATTCCATACCAAGGCATTTAAAATTGCGGCTGCATTTGCATTAGTTGGTGCTTTTGGCGCTCCGTTGACAGGAGATGTTGCTGCGAAATCTGTTGCGGAAAGACAACCTATTAAATTAGCAGCAATGGAAGCCCATTTTGAAACTGAAAAAGGCGCTGCTTTTGTTTTGGGAGGAATTCCTGATGAAGAAAAAGGTGAAGTAAAGTATGCTTTAAAAATTCCAAAAGTATTGAGTTTTTTGGTAAGTAACAATTTTAATTCTGAAGTAAAAGGTCTGAATGATTTTCCAAGAGATGAATGGCCTCCGATTTCTGTTGTTCATTATGCTTTCCAGATCATGATATTTTTTGGAGTTGTGATGATATGTATAGGAGCTGTTTATTTGTATGCTGTTTTCTTTAAAAAGGAATGGCTTACGAAAAATTGGTTGTTAAAAACATTTTTCTTTGCCACACCTTTCGGATATATTGCATTAGAAGCAGGCTGGACGGTAACTGAAGTTGGCCGACAACCCTGGATTATCTACGGAATCATGAGAACGGTTGATGCTGTGACTCCGATGCCGGGAATTCAGTATTCTTTTTACTTCTTTACGGCAATTTTTGTGTCTTTATCATTAATTATAATTTTCCTTTTGAGAAGACAGATACAGATGGTTCCGAAATTATATGACCCAACCGACGTTCAGTTTAACGATAAAAATATGAAATCATGATCTATGTAGTAATAGGCTTTCTCTGGCTATCCATTTGCTTGTATGTGATTTTGGGAGGTGCCGATTTTGGAGCCGGAATTGTTGAGCTTTTCACAAAAAAAAGAGCCCGTGACAAAACCAAAGAAATCATGTATGAATCAATTGCGCCTGTTTGGGAAGCCAATCACATGTGGCTCATTATCGCGATTGTGATCCTTTTTGTAGGCTTTCCTGAGATTTACACAACAATGTCAATTTATCTTCATATTCCTTTGGTTTTAATGCTTTTAGGGATTATTGCAAGAGGTACAGCATTCACTTTTAGACATTATGATGCTGTGAAGGATAATTGGCAGGTTTTATACACTCAAATCTTCTATTATGCAAGCCTTTTAACTCCTTTTTTCTTGGGATTAATTGCTGCTGCAACGGTTTCCGGATCTATCAATCCTGATGCAACTACATTTTTAGATCTGTATATTTTCAGCTGGCTGAATTGGTTCGGAGTAGCAGTTGGCTTATTTACCGTTTCACTTTGTGCTTATCTGGCGTCTATCTTTTCTTTGAGAGAAACCATCGATAGATTGGAATTAGGCTTAATGATCAAAAAATCAAAACAAACGATGATCTTCGTAGTAGCTACGGGAGGATTGGTATTTTTAACGGCTTACCTTTCAGATATTCCTTTGGTGAAATGGGTTTTCTCAAAAACGTTAGGAATTACATCTATCTTTTTTGCTACTGTTGCTTTAGGTTTGATCTTAAAAGCGATGAAAAACAGGAAATTACTTCCGGTAAGAGCGTTGGCAGGGTTTCAAATCATTATGATCTTGGTTGCTGCAACTTATCAGCATAATCCGAATATCATTTTATTAGGAAACGGACAATATCTTTCTCTATTACAACATGTGGCTGCACCGAAAACAATTTCAGCATTGGGTTGGGCTTTGATGCTTGGCTCTCTGTTTATTCTGCCGTTTTTGTTTTATCTGATGGCTTCGTTTAGTAAGCTTAGAAAATAACAGTCAATAATATAAAAATATAAACCGTCAATCTTTGGCGGTTTTTTATTTGAATTCTATTTCTTAAGTAAAACCACTTCCACTCTCCTATTTTTAATACGATCATTTTCCGTACGCTCAGGGTAAATTAAAGGATTAAGATGACCTAACCCAACAGCTTTTATTCGGCTTGAATCAATTCCTTGCATTTGTAGAAATTCCTTAATTGCATTAGCTCTCGTCCAGGAAAGATTAAAGGTTCCCAAATCGATATCTTTACCATCAAAATTTTCGTAATCACAGCAAATATGACCTTGTAATTCAATCTCTAATGTCGGATTTTCTTTCATTATTTTGAGGAGCTGCTTAATACTTTCGTTACCGTTTGGAAGCCAGACATGACGGTTTCCAATAAAATTAACATTGGGCAGCGAAAATGTTTCTTTCACTTTCATTTCTGAAATGTTTGTATTCAAAAAACTAGGAAATTCTTTCTGTGAAATTTCTTGTCCCTTTTCAATAAATAGATCTACTCTTCTGTTTTTTCCGCGTAATTCTTCTGTACTGTTATCGTTAATTTGTTTTTCATCACCTAAACCAACAGTACTTTTCAAATTGATATTATTTCCGATTTTTTCCTGTAAATATTTACTGACCGTATTTGCTCTTTTTTCAGATAAAACCTTGTTATATCCAACACTTCCTGAAGGATCGCAATTTCCAAAAACTCTGAATGTGAGATTAGTTTTTAATTGAGCCAGACTATCCAATTTCTTTTTAGATTCATCATTAAGTTCAGAACTGTTATGCACAAAATAAACTGATGTAAGCATTTGCGCATTAATCCCGATGGAAGAGAAAATCAGAAGGCAAAATAGAATGAGTTTCATCAGTTTTAGGTTTTGTAGAAAAACGGAAAATATTACTTTATAGTTTATTAAAAACAAAAAATCCTGAAAAATTTCAGGATTTTTATATAATTTATTTTTAGTGATCTAAATTTTTAAACCAACTTCATAAAAACATTTTCATCAATCTTCTCAACTTTCACCAAATTATTTTTAGTTAAAACTTTAGAAGCTTTATCCCATTTTTTACCGGAAAGTTTGCTTTTTTCTTTCACTTCAGCTAGAGAAAATGCTTCTTCCTGAGTTTTTAAAATATCAAGGATCGCATTTTCATCTTCTCCCAACTCAATTTGAACTACCGCTTTTTCAGGCTTCATTTGAGGGAAGAATAATACTTCCTGAATAGATGCATTATTTGTTAAGAACATAATCAATCTGTCCATTCCGATACCTAAACCAGAAGTTGGCGGCATACCGTATTCCAACGCTCTCAAGAAATCTTCGTCAATAAACTGACCAGCTTCATCATCACCTTTTTCAGATAATTTTAACTGCTCTTCAAAACGTTCTCTTTGATCAATCGGGTCATTAAGCTCAGAATATGCGTTCGCAATTTCTTTTCCGCAAACCATTAATTCAAAACGCTCAGTCAAACCTTCTTTGCTTCTATGTTTTTTAGTTAAAGGCGACATTTCGATTGGGTAATCTGTAATGAAAGTCGGCTGAATGAAGTTTCCTTCACATTTTTCACCAAAAATTTCATCGATTAATTTCCCTTTACCCATTGTTTCGTTCACCTCAATTCCGATAGATTTAGCAAAATCGAACAATTCCTGTTCGGATTTTCCTGTAATATCAAAACCTGTAAATTTCTGGATAGCTTCCGTCATAGAAACTCTTGGATAAGGAGCTTTCCAGCTGATATTATGTTCGCCGAAAGTTGATTCTGTACTTCCATTTACCTGAGTAGCACAGAATTCTAATAATTTTTCCGTGAAATCCATCATCCAATTGTAGTCTTTATAAGCTACATAGATTTCCATTGCTGTAAATTCTGGGTTGTGCGTTCTGTCCATCCCTTCATTTCTGAAGTTTTTTGAGAATTCGTAAACACCGTCAAAACCACCAACGATCAATCTTTTCAGATATAATTCGTTCGCAATTCTTAAATATAATGGAATATCTAAAGCATTATGATGTGTCATAAACGGTCTTGCAGCAGCCCCACCAGGAATTGACTGTAAGATTGGAGTTTCAACCTCAAAATATCCTGCATTATTGAAGAAATTTCTCATGGCATTGAACAATTTTGTTCTTTTCACGAAAACTTCTTTCACATGAGGATTTACCGTTAAATCTACATAACGTTGTCTGTATCTCATTTCAGGATCGTTGAACGCGTCATGCACTACTCCATTTTCATCAGTTTTAGCCTGAGGAAGCGGACGTAAAGCTTTAGTAAGAAGTGTAAAGTTTTTAACTAAAACCGTCATTTCACCAACCTGAGTTGTAAATAAATCTCCTTCAATACCGATAATATCACCGATATCTAAAAGGTGCTTGTACACTTCATTATATAAAGTTTTATCTTCTCCTGTACAGATCTCGTCTCTGTTGAAATATACCTGAATTTTACCTGTAGAATCCTGCAATTCAGCAAAAGAAGCCTTCCCTTGAATTCTGCGAGACATCAATCTACCAGCGATCTTCACCTGTTTATTCTCAGAGAAATCCTGTTTTATAGACTCAGTAGTGTCTGTGATTGTATATTCATCCGCAGGGAATGCATTAATCCCCATTTCACCAAGCTTTGTAAGCTTTTCTCGTCTAATGATTTCTTGTTCTGATAATTGCATTATAATTATTTAAAATAACGTGCAAAATTAGTGATTTTAGAATTGATGGTCAATGCCTTTTCTCAGAAATTTAGAAATATAATGGTGAATTTTCAATTGAGAATTGAGAATTTGATTCGCAGGGAATTTATTCTTGGAGATAATTATTGATTATCAACTATTTAAATATCAATTATATTTTTTTTATAAAACTATAATTAATATTAGAACCAGGCTTTACGATTTTGCTGAGGAATAAATGTCCACGCCAAGATTCTGCTTACTTTCTGGCCTTGAGCCATATCAATGGTTTTGAAATCAACAGCTTTAACTTTCTTTAAAAGCGAAGTTAACTTATATAAATTATCTTTTTTAGAAACCAAACACGTAAACCATAGAATTTGTGAGGAATAAAGAGAACTTTCCTCAATCATTTTTGAAATAAAAGCCAGTTCACCACCTTCACACCACAGTTCAGATTGCTGTCCTCCAAAATTAAGAAGTGGTTTTTGTTTTTTTGATTTACTGATATTTTTTGTTTTTCTAATGTTTCCTTTCATCGCAGATTCTTCAGAATCATGAAAAGGAGGATTACACATAGAAAAAGTAAATTTATCTTTTAAACCTACAATATTTTTAAAGATAAAATGAGAATCCGGCTGTTGTTTTAATTGAATAACACATGATAAATCAGGATTATGATCTAAAATCTGTTGGGCATTTTCCAGAGAATCTTTATTGATATCGGTTCCCAACATTTTCCAACCGTAAGATCTGTGGGCAATTAAAGGATAAACAAGATTGGCACCTGTTCCAATATCCAAACCGCTTACAGAAACTCCTGTGGGAATTTCTTTTTTTTCTTCGGCTAATAAATCGGCTATATAATGCACGTAATCTGCCCTTCCAGGAATTGGTGGACAAAGATTAGAGTCAGGAATATCCCAATTCTGAACTTGATAAAAATGTGATAACAAGGCTTTATTGAGTAGTTTAACAGCCTTTGGAATACTAAAATTAATGGTTGTCGTTTGATAAGCATTAATAAAAACGTACTGTTTCAGCTCTGGCACGCAGGAAATTAGCTTATCAAAATCATAAGGATCACGATGCAGATTTCTTGCGTGCAGACTGAGTTTTTCAGTAGTCATATTTATTTTTTCTGACTTAAAATATATTCTACCATCTTTTTAGCATCTTCTTTAGACACCTGTGGATGGGGCGACATTGGAACACCTCCCCAAACTCCGCTTCCGCCTTCTATAATTTTGGAAGCCAGCAATTCAATATCTTTTTGAGAATATTTCTCTGCTATTTCCTTATAAGAAGGTCCTATCATTCTCTCATTTACCGAGTGACACCCCGAACAATCCAATGTTTCGATGATCTGATCACCCGAAAGATTGGTTTTTACAAGTTCTGAAACAGCAGTTGTTTCAGAAGACGTGGCGTCAACTGATGGAGTTTCTTTTTTAGAACAGGAAAGAATAAGTAAACTTACACAACCTGTCAAAAATAGTTTTTTCATTATTTTTTCGCTGTAGAATCTGTTTTAGCAGCTTCAGGAGCTGGAGTCACAGCTGGAGCAGCAGCAGGTTTAGTAGTAGAATCAGCAGCTACAGTTGGTGCTGTTGGCTCTTCTAGCATTGTGTTGCTGTCTTGTAAAGAATGGTCAGTTTTTTTAGAACAGTTTACTACGAATAAACTTCCGATAAATGCAATTGCTAATACTTTTTTCATTGTTTTCTAATTTAGAGCAAAAATATAAAAAAATAAGCTTCCATGCTCATGACAAACCCCCAGTTTAAAAGATATTTTTTTTCTGTACCTTTTTATAAAGTGAATTAATCATTAATAATAATTCATCATATAGAGATATTATTACTAAAATCATTAATTTTATATTAAAAATAAAACCATGAACAGAAAAACAATTTTAAAAACAGCATTTTTAATCCCGGTTTCGTTAATAATTTTTTCTTGTGACGACTCCTCTCCTACCACTGAAACAGGATATTCTGACAAGATAGAATCTGTAACTTTATTAAAAACAACAAAATCCTGGGACGGCACATTGTATGAAAAATATCCCGATGGACAACCTGAAATTTCCGTTCTTAAAATCTCCGTTCCACCCAATAAAGAATTAGATTGGCATACTCACCCTGTCATTAATGCAGCCTATGTAGAAAAAGGAGAAATTGAAGTTGAAAGAAAAGATAACGGCAAAAAACAATGGCTCAGACAAGGACAAGCCGTTCCAGAAATGGTAAATATTGCTCATAAAGGCAAAACAGGAGAAAAAGGTGTTACGCTAATTGTATTCTACAGTGGAAGTCCCGACATTCCTCTCTCAGAACCTGCACATTAAGATAATTTTTTCTACATTTTTGTTTTTTGTATTAAAGATAATATTAAATTTAAACCATGATAATCATTTCAAAAATTCTGTTTTTTGCGAGTCATCATGGTTTTTATACTGTGATCATTCTCTTTCTATTTTTTGGATTAATCTCTTGGGTTACCAAAAAAGCATTATTTCTGATTCCTATAATTCCTTTGGCAATTTTAAATGGATTTGGCGGACAATTTTTAAATGCATGGTTTTTAAACAAATACGGAATTGAAAGCACTGCAATTGTCACTTCCGATGTTGAAACAAATTCGACGTTAAATGATCAATATATTCATGATTATGAAGCTATTGTCAAAAAACAAGATGGAAAGTATATTGATACTTTTTTCTCAACAACAACGGCTGCTATTTATCCAATAGAAAACTCGATTAGAATTCCTCAAGTAAACAAACCCTTTCCTGTAAAGTATATTCCTGGGTACGAAAAGAATATAGTTATCCTTTACTATCAATCTGATGAAGGAAAAATGCAAAATAAATACAAAAAAGAAGCCCCAATACAAAAAGCGAAGATCAAATATGAAGCAGACCGAACAAATAAAGAATTCGTAGAAGAATACATTTCCGCATTAGAAGAATATCTAAAATCTTATGATGACGAAAATTATAAACTGAAAATCGAAGAATTGAAGAAAGAATTAAAACAACTGAAATTAGAGTAACCATTTTAAGTTTTTTTATTTTCTCTTTTTTTGATTTTTGTATTAAATTTTTTTCTAAATTTGTCACATGTTTAATATGAGCAATAACAATTGGTGGTGGCTTTCAAACTCTTCGTCGGGTCTGAAGTTATTATCATGTTGCTAAATCAACAGCCGGAATAATATACTACAATATATAAGACTTTGACGATTTTCGTTGAAGTCTTTTTTTTATTTACAATCAATTCAAAAAAATAAAACTGCAAATGTTTAACAAAAAAATAAAGATAAAAACCGTTTCCAAAAAAACACTGGGAGATCTAAAAACACCCATGAATATCTATCTGCAGCTTCGTGATAAGTTCAGAGATACTATTCTTTTGGAAAGTTCTGATTCTAAGAATATTGACAATAATTTTTCATTCATCGCCATCAATGCTGTCGCGGGAATCGAAATAAAAAACCTTAATGAATTTGAAATAAAACTTCCGAGACAGGAGCCTATCAAACAATTCATTATAGAGCATAAAGTCGCTGATGTTTTTGAAGATTTTACTAAAATTTTCGAATGCGAAAAAACAAATGATCCTGTTGAACAAACCGCTCAAAGCCTTTTCGGATATACAAGTTTTGAAGCTGTTCAGTTTTTTGAGAATGTCAATTTTAAAGCTCAAAGCCCTGAAGTTGAGATTCCAATTCTTCGTTACAGACTGTATCAATATGTGATTGCCATCAATCATTATAATGATGAAATGTACATTATTGAAAATCAGATTGAAGGTGTAAAATCCGAACTTTATTTGCTGGAAAGTATTATTAAAAATCAAAATTCTGTCGTTTATCCTTTCAAAAAAAATGGTGCAGAAACGTCCAATATTACTAATGAAGAATATATTGAATTAGTAAAAACTGCCCAAAAACACTGTATGAGAGGAGACGTTTTTCAATTAGTATTAAGCAGAAGATTTGAACAGAAATTTCAGGGAGATGAATTCAATGTTTATCGCGCTTTGAGGAATATCAATCCCTCGCCTTATTTATTCTTTTTCGATTACGGAAATTATAAATTATTCGGATCAAGTCCTGAAAGTCAATTAATTATCAAAAACAACAAAGCAATTATTCATCCAATTGCAGGAACATTCAAAAGAACGGGACATTTTGAAACTGACCTTCAATCCATTGAAGAATTAAAAGCCGATGCTAAAGAAAATGCAGAACATACAATGTTGGTAGATTTAGCTAGAAATGATTTGGGAAAACTAGGAAAAAATGTAACCGTTACCAAATTAAAAGAAATCCAGCTTTTTTCTCACGTTATCCACATGGTAAGCGAAGTTACCGCTGATTTACCTGAAAATACAAATCCATTCGAAATGGTTGCCACCACTTTCCCACAGGGAACTTTAAGCGGTGCACCAAAACACAAAGCGCTACAATTAATCAATAAATACGAGAAAGATTCCCGCGGATATTACGGTGGCTGCATCGGAATGATCGGGTTGAATGGTGACTGTAATCAAGCTATCATGATCAGAACCTTTTTAAGTAAAAATAACACTTTATATTATCAGGCCGGAGCCGGATTGGTTGCAAAATCAAACCCCGAAAGTGAGTTGGAAGAAGTCAACAATAAACTGAATGCCCTGAAAAAAGCAGTTGAAAAAGCAGGGAATTTGTTGATAGATAATAGTTGATTGTTGTTAGTTAATAATACTCGTAAAAACACAATATATGGAATACACAAATTTGGATGTTTGGATTGAATCAAGAAAACTTACTAATCTAGTCTATGATTCAACTAAAAATTATCCTAAAGAAGAATTATTTGGGCTGACAAATCAAATTAGGAGATGTGCTGTTTCTGTTCCATCTAACATTGCAGAAGGCTGTGGAAGAAATACATCGAAAGAAACAATACATTTTCTGTTTATCGCAAGAGGTTCTTTATATGAATTGGAAACTCAGTTTTATTTATCATCAGACCAAAATTATTTAAGCAACGAAAAATTTACAGCTATTTTAAATCAAATTATTATTTGCAAAAAGTTGTTAAACGGATTTATTAATTATTATAGAAACAAATAAATGGACACCACTATAAAACAATCAACTATAGACAATCAACTATCAACTAAAATCCTAGTTTTCGATAATTACGACAGCTTTACTTACAACCTCGTTCAGATCATCGAAAGAGTTTTAGATCAAAAAGTTGATGTGGTAAGAAATGATCAAATTTCTCTGGAAGAAATCAATAAATATGATAAAATAATCCTTTCTCCAGGCCCGGGAATTCCCGAAGAAGCAGGTATTTTATTAGATGTTATTAAAGAATATGCTCCTACAAAAAGTATTTTGGGAGTTTGTCTTGGTCAGCAGGCAATTGCAGAGGCGTTTGGCGGAAGTTTGATCAACCTTTCCGAAATTTTTCACGGTGTGGCTACTTCAGCAGAATTAGTGAAAAATGACACGAAACTTTTTAGAAATATCCAAAGTGGTTTAGCAGTCGGAAGATATCACAGTTGGGCTGTTGATCCCAAAAATTTCCCACAAGAACTGGAAATTACCGCAGTAGACAAAGACGGAATGATCATGGCGTTACAACATAAAACATATGATGTACACGGTGTTCAATTCCATCCCGAAAGTATTTTAACTCCAGACGGAGAAGCAATCATTAAAAATTTCCTTTTAAATTGAAAACAATAGAAATTCCTTCAACCATAAAAATCCCACAAATGAAAGAAATCCTGGAATACCTGTTCAATCATCATACCTTATCAAAATCTGAAGCTAAGGCAATTATGATTGAGATCGCTCAAAATAAATTCAATGTGATTGAAGTAACCGCTTTTATCAGTGTTTTTCTGATGAGAAATATTACTTTGAAGGAATTGGAAGGTTTCAGAGAAGCTTTGTTACAAATGGCGGCTACCGTAAATCTGGATGCCGATGACGCAATAGATATCGTTGGAACCGGAGGTGATGGCAAAAACACTATCAATATCTCAACTTTAGCAAGTTTTGTGATAGCCGGAGCAGGTCAGAAAGTAACTAAACATGGAAATTATGGAGCATCTACAACCACAGGATCTTCAAATGTGATGGAGGAACTTGGATATATTTTTAAAAATGATTCCGACATGCTGAATAAAGATCTTGAAAGAGCTAATATCTGCTTTTTGCATGCGCCATACTTTCATCCTGCATTGCAGTCAGTCGGAGCATTGAGAAGATCTTTAGGCTTGAGAACATTTTTCAATTTGTTGGGTCCGTTGGTCAATCCGGCGAAGCCACAATTTTCAATGATCGGAGTTTACAATCTTGAAATTGCCCGAATTTACCAATATCTGTTGCAAAAAGATAAACGAGATTTCATTTTGGTTCATAGTTTAGATGGATATGATGAAATAAGTTTGACCCACGACACCAAAATTATCACTAAAAATGGGGAAGAAATCTATTCAACTGAAGATTTAGGTTTTGACTCCATTTCTCAGGAAAGCATAAAAGCGGGAGAAACAACTCAGGAATCTGCGAGAATTTTTAGAGATATTTTGGAAGGAAGAGGGACAAAACAACAAAATTCCGTGATTTTAGCTAATGCCGCCGTTGCCTTAAATCACACCAAAAAATTCGGAAGTTATGACGACTGTCTTTTGTTGGCGCAGGAAAGTTTAGAAAGCGGAAAAGCATTGAAAAGCTTGGAATTGCTTCTGCAATAATCACCTTTTAAAATGTAGAATGATGACAATATTAGACAAAATCGTAAAAAGAAAAAGGGAAGAAATTACAGTTTCAAAATCAAAAATTTGTATTGAAGAATTGAAAGATTCTCAGTTTTTTGGAAGAAAAACCCTTTCATTAAAAGAATCTATAAAAAATAAAAGCGGAGTTATTGCCGAGTTTAAAAGACAATCTCCATCAAAAGGAATTATTAATGATCAGGTTTCTCCTTTAGAAGTTGTTTCAGCGTATGAAAAATTTGGCGCGAGTGGAATTTCAATTTTGACAGACAAAGATTTTTTCGGTGGAAGTTTTGAAGATATTTTAAGTGTAAGAAATCACATCAATATTCCAATTTTACGAAAAGATTTCATGGTGGATGAATATCAGTTTTATGAAGCAAAAAGCATTGGTGCTGATGTTATTTTATTGATAGCTTCTTGCCTATCAGCTAATCAGGTTCAGGAATTTACGGAATTATCTCATGAATTAGGATTAGAAGTTTTATTGGAAATTCATACCGAAGAAGAACTTAATCATTTCAATCCAAAAATTGATCTGGTTGGAATTAATAACAGAAATTTAAAAGATTTTAAAGTTGATTTACAGCATTCTGTGAACTTAAAAAACTTACTTCCAAAAGACGTTTTATCCATCGCAGAAAGTGGAATTTATACGATTGAAGATTTCAATTATTTGAAAGAAAAAGGGTTTGACGGGTTTTTAATGGGCGAATATTTTATGAAAAATAAAAACCCTGCAAATACGTTTGAAGAATTTATAAAAACAATTTCATGAAACTTAAAGTCTGCGGATTAACAAAACTTGATCAGATTCAGGAATTAATTTCTATGAATACAGATTTTCTTGGTTTTATATTTTATAAAAAATCACCGAGGTATGTTCTGAATCATTTAAATTTAGAAGACATTTCAAAAATTAACCATCAGGGGAAAGTTGGAGTTTTTGTGAATGAAGAGGTAGATACAATAATTGAGACAGCACAAAAAGCAAATCTGAATTTTATACAGCTTCACGGCGATGAAAGTGAAAATTTTATTTCAGAATTAAAAGAAAAATTAAATCTTGAAATTGGAATTATAAAAGTAATAAGGATTGGAAATGAGAGACTGGACAGCGCAAGTAGCATTCAGGAAACTATCAACCGACAACTGAAAACCAGCAACTATTTACTTTTTGATACAGATAGCAAAGCATTTGGAGGAACAGGAAAACAGTTTGATTGGACTTTATTAAACGAATTTGAAATTCCACTTCCTTATTTTTTAAGCGGCGGAATTTCAGAAGAGAATATCAATAATATTAAAATTTTAAATCAAAATCCATTTGCTTTAGATATTAATTCAAAGTTTGAATTGAAAGCTGGAATTAAAGATATGGAGAAAATTACAAAATTTAAACACTTATACTAGAAAGAGTCCCAAAGGGACGATTTAACAGAGAATTGGATAAAATCCAATTAATCAAAAAACACAAACAAATGCCACAATCATTAGTTAAAAATTATATCCATATTATTTTCAGTACAAAATATAGGAACGATTTTATTGATGAAAAAATAGAAAAAGAATTATTTTCCTACATTGCTATAATATGCAAAGACTTTGAAAGTAGTGCCTTGCAAATTGGAGGAACGGATAATCATATCCACATTCTTTGTTTGCTGTCGAGAAAAATTGCCTTAATGAAATTAGTTCAGGAAATAAAATCACATTCATCAAAATGGATAAAAACAAAAGGGAAAAGATATGAAGACTTCTTTTGGCAAGAAGGTTACGGAGCATTTTCGGTAAGTGAAAAGAATATTTATGCTACAATTAATTATATTAAAAATCAACGCGAGCATCATCAGAATCAAAGCTTCAAAGATGAAATGATTGGAATACTGAAAAAACATAAAATACAGTATGATGAAAAATATTTGTGGGATTAATATTCATATTTGAACTGGATATATTTTATAGGATTACATCCTATGCTTTATTAAATCGTCCCTTCGGGACTCTTTAAGAGAAAAAAAACAAAAAATGATAAACATACATTTAATAAGAAAAAATTTCTATAAAAGATTATTTCCGCCAAAGTTTGAAAATGAAAGAGTTCAAGCTTTGTACAATTTTGTATCTAAAAATGACAATAATTTCGAACATTGGGAACTCGATGGATTATTAACGGATTTTATCAACATCATTAAAATTTATGATGAAAAAGATACACAACACTTTTTTGATACGATCAATTTATGGAACAGCTATTATCTTGTTATTATTTCCGATAAATTTTTAGATAATAGAGTAAAATCGAATGTTACCTATGATTTTGGAAACATTTATGCTAAAATATTTTTACTGTATGAAAACTTTGATTCATATTTTTTAATTGATAATCTGGAGATTGCGATTACGATGTACAACTCAAAATTGGACATGACTACTTTAATTGATCTGAACGGTAAAATCAATTTATTATATCATAAAAAACTGATAACCAAACAACAATTTGAATATAACTTGTCATTTATAAATAATTTACAAAATGAATTATAAAAACCCCGATGAACACGGATATTATGGAGAATTTGGAGGTGCTTTTATTCCAGAAATGCTTTATCCGAATGTAGAAGAATTACAAAAAAACTACCTCAAAATCATAGAATCAGAAGATTTTCAGACCGAATATCAGGATCTTTTGAAAAACTACGTTGGACGTGCTACTCCACTATATTTTGCCAAGAATTTAAGCCAAAAATATAATACCAAAATCTATCTTAAAAGAGAAGATCTTAATCATACCGGAGCGCATAAAATTAACAATGCTTTAGGGCAGGTTTTATTGGCAAAACGTTTGGGTAAAACCAGAATTATTGCTGAAACCGGAGCCGGTCAACACGGCGTTGCCACCGCTACAGCTTGTGCTTTATTGGGCTTGGACTGCATCGTTTACATGGGTGAAATCGATATTCAAAGACAAGCTCCGAATGTTGCCAGAATGAAAATGCTAGGAGCAAAAGTTATTCCTGCAACTTCAGGTTCTAAGACCTTAAAAGACGCTGTAAATGAAGCATTAAGAGATTGGATCAATAATTCCGTAACCACTCATTATGTGATTGGAAGTGTGGTCGGTCCGCACCCTTTTCCGGATTTGGTAGCGAGATTTCAGAGTATTATTTCAAAAGAAATCAGAGAGCAACTAAACGAACAAATTGGAAGACAAAATCCCGATTACGTCATTGCATGTGTTGGCGGTGGAAGCAATGCAGCAGGAACTTTTTACCATTTTGTGAATGAAGAAAATGTAAAAATTATCGCCGCTGAAGCCGGAGGTTTAGGAGTCGATTCAGGAAAGTCGGCAGCGACCACTTTTCTGGGAACTTTAGGTGTTTTACACGGAAGCAAAAGTTTAGTGATGCAAACGGAAGACGGACAAGTTATAGAGCCCCACTCTATTTCCGCAGGATTAGATTACCCAGGAATCGGGCCTTTTCATGCACATCTTTTCAAAGAAAATCGCGCTGAATTTTTCAGTATTAATGATGATGAAGCCTTAAAATGTGCTTTCGAACTGACAAAATTAGAAGGTATCATTCCCGCGTTGGAAAGCGCTCATGCTTTGGCGGTTTTAGACAAGAAAAAATTCAACGAAAATGATATTGTTGTCATCTGCCTGAGCGGTCGTGGTGACAAGGATATGGAAACGTATTTGAAGAATTTATAAGTCGATTTTGGCGATAAATTCCGTCTTCCACTCCCGCTTTTTTACTTCGTAAAAAGAGCTCCGTTCAAGCCGGATCGCAAGGTAGAATCCAAAACAACTTTTGTCAGTTCAAAGAACTTTCAGGAAATAAAATTTTAATTTAAAAACTTATTTTTCTTTAATTTTTTAAACAATTTAAATGAAAAAACTAAACATATACTTCACAGCAGGAATTCCACAACTGGAAGATATCGCTGATATTATACAACTCATTCAGGACGCCGGAGCAGATATGATGGAAATCGGAATGCCTTATTCTGATCCTGTTGCAGATGGACCCGTTATTCAAAAAGCTCATGAACTGGCTTTAAAAAATGGAATGACGATTGAAAAACTTTTGTCACAGTTAAAATCGATCAAAAATGAAATCAAAATTCCGGTGATTTTAATGGGATATATCAATCCTGTTTTAAGTTTTGGCTTCGAAAACTTCTGTAGAGAATGTTCAGAAAGTGGAGTTTCAGGATTAATTATTCCAGATCTACCGCCTATTGAATTCGAAAAAAATTATCAGAAAATTTTAGAAAAATACAATCTGAATTTCACATTTTTGGTAACTCCCGAAACTTCTGACGAAAGAATTCTCTATCTGGATTCATTAAGTTCAGGATTTTTATACGCAGTAAGTTCCTCATCAACAACAGGAAAAGAAAATACAATATTAAAAAATGAAGATTATCTCTCAAGGTTAGCATCTCTTCCGTTAAAAAACCCTGTTATGATCGGTTTTGGAATAAAATCAAAGCAAGATTTCGAAAACGTCACAGAAAAAGCCGATGGCGGAATTATCGGGACTGCTTTCGTAAATATTTTACTACAAAATAAAGATTGGAAGATAAAAGCCATAGATTTTATTAATTCCATAAAAAATTAAAATTCACTAAATTTGTATGTCAATAAAATGGTATAAAATCGTGATTCTATATCATTACAAGAAAATCGACATCCACACATGAATACAAATCAGAACAAAGTAGTAGAATTTGAAGATCTTGGCGTAAAAGAATATCAACCATCTTGGGACTATCAGGAAAAGCTGATGAAAGATATTATTGATACCAAAATCAAAAACCGCGATTTACCTGCTGAACAACATATCACCACTTCCAATCACTTCCTTTTTGTGGAGCATCCTCACGTTTATACCTTAGGAAAAAGCGGGCATGAAGAAAATATGCTGGCCGGAATGGATCAATTAAAGGAAATCGACGCTACTTTCGTGAAAGTAAATCGTGGCGGAGACATTACCTATCATGGTTACGGACAAATTGTTGGCTACCCAATTTTAGATCTTGAAAATTTCTTTACGGATATTCACAAATACATGCGAAATCTTGAAGAAGTGATCATCAGAACAATCAATGAATACGGTTTGAAAGGGGAACGTTCTCCCGGAGAAACAGGCGTTTGGTTGGATGTTGGAAAACCTTACGCAAGAAAAATCTGTGCAATGGGTGTAAAAGCTTCCCGTTGGGTGACTTTACACGGTTTTGCACTGAATGTAAACACCGATATGCGATATTTTGAATATATTGTTCCTTGTGGGATCAAAGACAAGCAGGTGACTTCTTTAAAAAGAGAGTTGGAAAGAGAATTGACACCCGAAGAAATGGAAGATATTAAAGCTAAGATTAGAAAGCATTTTACGGATGTTTTTGAAGCGGAATTGGTCGAGAAATAAAAACTTTATTCAAAAAATATTTAATTGAAAAAGCTTATTGTATTTATTTTATTATTTGTTGGAAACTTTATTTTTTCTCAGAAAATTCCAGTATTAAACTTGAGATCATCTGTTGAAAGTGATATTCGTTTACCTGTTGCTTTAAATAATGATGAATTATGTATTATTCTTCAATATAACAACGGTTGGTCTGCATACGATACAAACAGATATTACATTTTCAAAAATAACAGATCTGTAGAAATATATAACGAAGAATTTCCAAAGTCTTACTTAAAAAATAAGGAATTGAAGACATCTATAAAGAGATTAGAATTAACAGCAGCAGTTCAGGATAGTCTTTTTAAAATAATAAACTCAAAGAAAATTATTGAGTTTCAAAAATACGATCAAAGTGATTTTAAAATTAAATTAAATTCGTCTTCTAATATGCCACCTCCCTGTAGAATTTATGATTCTACGGGATATTCATTAAAGTTTATTCAAAATAATAAGCAAAATGCCTACAGTTATTATGCGCCAGAATATTATTTAGAAAAATGTCCTGATAAATCGATTAATAAAATTGTACTTAAAGAATATTTACAAGTACTACAAGAATTCTGGAATGTTAAGTTATAAAAGTTCTATTATATTATCTACAATGTTTATCTGTTAGTATTTACAATTGGATTATAGATTCTATCAAAAATGCATTTATCAAAATTAAATTGCACACAATTAAATTTCGCCATACCTTTGTCTTATAATTTTTAAATAAGAACAAACAATGTCATTAATAGAAGATCTAAATTGGAGACATGCAGTAAAAGCATACGATTCAACTAAAAAAGTATCACAGGAAGATTTACATAAAATTCTAGAAGCTGCGAGATTGGCTCCTACTTCATCAGGATTGCAACCTTTCAAGATTATCGTTGTAGAAAATCAGGAACTAAAAGAAAAAATGGTTGCCGGAGCATTGAATCCGGAAGTTATGAGAGATTCTTCTCACGTATTGGTATTTGCCGCTTGGGACAGCTATTCTAACGAAAAAATTGATAAAGTTTACGATCTTCATACCGATGTAAGAGATTTGCCAAGAGGTCGTTTTGGAAGCTATACCGATAAGATCAAAGAAATGTACGAAGCGCAAACGCCTGACGAGCATTTTGCACACACGGCGCGTCAAACTTATATTGCATTAGGTTTAGCAATGGCTCAGGCTGCCGAATCGAAAATCGACAGTACTCCTGCGGAAGGTTTCAGTAATGCGGTAGTTGATGAAATTCTTAATTTGAAAGAATTAGGTTTAAAAAGTGTAAGCCTTCTATATCTTGGTTACAGAGATGCCGAAAAAGATTGGCTTTCAACAATGAAGAAAGTTAGAGTTCCAATGGAGGACTTTATCATTACAAAATAACACCTCATTCAACCTTATCTTATGGAAAATTTAAAACAGCTAAAACTGGAAAACCAAATCTGCTTTCCTTTGTATGTCATTGCAAAAGAGATCACCGGATTGTACAGACCTTTTCTTGATGAGCTGGATATCACCTACTCTCAATACCTCGTAATGATGGTGCTTTGGGAGAATGATGGACTTACCGTAAGTCATATTGGGGATAAATTATTTCTCGACAGCGGTACTTTAACTCCTCTTCTCAAAAGGTTGGAAGCTAAAGGATTTATCGTAAGAAAAAGAAAAAAAGAGGATGAAAGAGTGGTTGAAGCATTCTTAACCGAAGTCGGAAAACAACTGCAGCAAAAAGCATGTGAAATTCCAAAAAAGATTCAACAAAAAATTGGTATTGAGCCTGAAGATCTCATTCAGCTTAAAGATACCATCCAAAAAATATTAAGCAAAATAGAAAAATAAATGAAAACATTATATACAACAAAAGTTACTGCTAAAGGTGGCAGAAACGGACAGGTAAAAAGTGAAAACGGAGTTCTTGATCTTGAAGTAAGAATGCCAAAAGCACTTGGTGGAGCTAATGAAGATTTCGCTAATCCCGAGATGCTTTTTGCAGCAGGATATTCAGCATGTTTTGATAGTGCCTTAAACAGAGTGATCAGTTTATCAAAAACAAAAACGGGCGAAACTTCTGTTACAGCTCAGGTAAGTATCGGACAATTGGAAAACGGAGGCTTCGGTCTTGCAGTGGAATTGGATGTAAATATTCCTGAAGTTTCTATTGAAGAAGCGCAATCTCTTACTGAAAAAGCTCATGAAATTTGCCCTTATTCTAACGCTACAAGAAATAATATCGAAGTAAAACTTTCGGTGACGAATAACTAAGATCAATTTCTTACATTATAAATTAAATCTGTTTCTTTTCGAAGCAGATTTTTTTATTTTTAAATAGAAAAGGAGAAAATAAAAATTGTTGTTCTGTGGAAAATAATTAATTTTATGGAGCTTTTTAAGCAAAAATTTAAAAACAAATAACCAGAAAACAATTAAACATATAGATAAATGAAAGAAAATGAATTTTCTAAATTAAGTGATCAGGAATTATTAGCAAAAAAGAAACAACTAAAATCCAGCAATATAATAAATGCTGTAATTATTGGTGTATTAATAGGAATTGTAATTTACAGTTTCATAAAAAACGGTTTCGGATTTGTCACATTCTTGCCATTACTTTTCGTTTACTTCATTGTAAAAAACCAAAATGAGAGCAAAGAGCTTGAAAAGGAAATTAAATCCCGAAATTTAAACCAAGAATAAAAAACTCATAAAATTCTGATTTAATTAAAATTAAACTTCTTTCATATTTACTTATCAATTAAAAAATACTTTGAAAAAACTTCTATTATTCACCATCACAATATTTGTTTGTCTTAACTTCTACTCTCAACATACATACGCTTTTTTTGGCTCATTTAATCGGGATAAAGATACGGAAGGAATTTTTGTTTATGAATTAGATACCATCAACGGAAACTTGTCCAAAGTCACTACCGTAAAAGGAATTTTAAATCCATCATTTTTAACTTTATCTCCAAACGGAAAGTATGTTTTTGCCTGTACAGAAAGTAAAACGCCAAATGGAGGAAAAGTAAGTAGTTTTGAATTTAATCCAGAAAATAAAACCCTGACTTTCATCAACAGTCAAAAAAGTGGTGGCGAAAATCCCGTTTATCTTACCACACACAATGGTGGAAAATGGCTGGTTAACGGAAATTATACAGAAGGAAGTGTTTCTGTCTACCCGATTTTAGATAACGGAATAATTGAGCCGTTTGTACAAAATTTTCAATTTTCAGAAGGAAGTATAAATCCTGGCAGACAAGACCGTTCTCATATTCATTCGACGGTTTTTTCTCCGAATTTTGATTACATTTTCTTTCCGGATTTGGGAGCAGATAAAATCAGAGCTTACAAATTCGAAAGTAAAAAAAATGAACCTTTACAAGTCGCAGAAATTCCTTTTACGAAAACAAGTTTAGGAAGTGGGCCAAGACATTTTACATTCCATCCCAACGGAAAATTTGCCTATTGTATTGAAGAAATGGGCGGTGCAGTTAGCGCTTATTCTTATGAAAACGGAAAACTGAATAATATTCAACGAATTAACACACATTCCGAAAAATATAAAGACGATTTCGAAAGTTCGGATGTTCATATTTCTCCTGATGGAAAGTTTTTATATGCTTCCAATCGCGGAAATGAAAATAATATTGCTATATTTTCCATTCAAAATGACAGTACCTTAAAAACAATTGGTTATCAATCTATAAAAGGTAAACATCCGAGGGTTTTCGCTCTCGATCCCAGCGGAAAATTCTTAATCGCGACAAATGCACAAAGTGGAACTGTTGTTGTTTTTAAACGAAATCAAGAGACTGGTTTATTGAAAAAAATTAGGGAAAAGATTAAAATTAAGGAAGTTTCTTGTGTACAAATAAGAAAATATTAATTTCTCGAAGTAATGAATAATTTCATATTTTTGATCACCAAACACTTACAATGTATTTTGTAAACCAACATCACCTTTTTATGAAAAATATTCTTTTAATAGTAGCAATATTAAATACAATATACTGCAAATCACAAAAAAAATCAGATGAAATCAATGTTTTATTTATTGGGAACAGTTTAACTTATTTTCATGATATGCCACAAACTGTTCAGAAAATGGTAAATGAAACAGATCCTAATATAAAAATCGAGCAAAGTACATTTCCCGGTCAATCTTTGTCTGGCCATCTATCGGAGATTATTACATCCAGAACAGAAAACGGAATTAATACACGAAAAAAAGAAGTCGGCGAAATCACAGAAACAGAAAAGAAAATCAAAGAAAAAAAGTGGGATGTTATTATTCTGCAGACAGGAACAGTGGATATTTTAATTCCGGAAAATCGTGAATTAAAAGTAAATAAAGCTATTGATGATATTAAAAATCTGGCTTCAAATCCTGAATGTAAGTTTATATTTTTCAATGCATGGGCATCTAAAAGCGAATATCCTCAACAATATTGCTATCCAAATTATTTTATTGATGAATCCATTAAAAAAGATAAATGTTGTTCAACAGTTTTTAAAAGTTTAGAAGATGAAATGAAAGCAATTAATGAATCTTCACAGCTAGTTGCCAAAGAAAATAATCTAATTAAGTCTGATAACGGAACCAAATTTTTTGAAGTTCTCACAAAACATCCTGAAATTGAACTTTATGAAGACGAAATTCATCCTAATAAATACGGATCTTTTTTAAACGCCTGTGTTTTTTATCAGATATTGACCGGCAAAAAAGCGTCTAATTTAAAGTATAATGGAGATATTGATATAAAAACAGCTGAAATATTAAAGAGAGCTGCTGAATAATCATATCAATAAACTTGTTATCTCGTCATCGAATCACTTTTCTTATAAGCATCAACCGGTTTATAAGAATTATTTTTCTCTTTTTCTTTTTTATCTGAGATTAAAATTCCGAAAAGATGGTCTATTTCATGCTGGAAAATCACCGCTGTAAAACCTTCCACAATTTCTGAATATTTCTGACCTTTTAAATCAACATATTCTAATTGAATTACCTTACTTCTGTAAAACTGGTCTCTAAATTCAGGAATTGACAAATCACCTTCAGGGCCAAGATTTTGTAATTCTGATCTCCAGACAATTACGGGATTAAGGAAATATTCCAACGGTTCTTCTTCTTTATCAAAACGTTGCACCCAAATTACTTTTCGGTTGATTCCGACTTGTGGTGCAGCAATTCCTACTCCACCATCAGTTGAAAGTAGCGATTCTTTCATTCTTTTAACCAGAGTTGCGGTGTTCGGATCTTTAGGATCAATTTCTGATGAAAGGCTTAACAAAGTTTTATGTTGATTGTCATCAGTTGTTTGATAAATTGGCAACGCAGAATTTTTATCCCCTTGATTAATGATGGAAATTTCGTTTGAAGTTAATTTCTGGGCATTAATTAAACCGATGAAAAGTATGAATAGAAAGGATAATTTTTTCATTTTTTGATGGATGTTGTACAAAGATAAAGATTGTGATTTAAATATGAAGGCTGAGCGGAGTCAAAGCCTTTTATTATAGATTATAAACCTTAAAAAGTTTTCGTCATATCACTCGGAATAATCAGATTAAAATTCGTTGGAATATAATCTTTCTCAGGAACTTTCAATTCAGGATCTTCGGATTCAAAAACAGAGATTACCGCCATTTTTAGATTTGGATTTTTCTGTTTGATGTACCAATAAATTCCGCCAAATTCTTTACTGTGATAATTTCCGTTGTAATGAATAAATGTCTTTCCAGACTGAATATTTTTTAAGATAGATTCAGCCATCGTTGCGTCTTTTGTCGCCTGTGCAGAGATAAAATTCATCACTTTCATTTCTTCTGCATGATCGCCCATCATTTTTTTCATTTCAGGATAACCCGGAGTGTCCAACGTCACTTTGATCGGCAATTGAGCAATGTAAGTTTTCTCTTTTGCGGTCAGATTATTTAATGATTCCAAACCTTCTTTTGAAGTCTGAGAAGCATATCTTCTTGGAATATTTGTTGCGATAAAATTCAGTTTTTTATCTTTTGCAAAATCTACCAATGGTTTGTAATCTGTTGCATAATTATTCCATAAACGCGCTGAATCTTTCAATGTTTTAGCATCAAATTTTCCGCTTAAATATTGGTTTAATTGAGATTGATTATCTCTTTCAAACATTTCAGCCCCAAGAATAAGCTGACCGCTTTTCTGTTGATATAAAGCTTCTGTAATCTTTAATTGAAGCCAATGATTGATCGAACTGTTATGATTTTCACCAAAGAAAACAACATCATAATCAGCTAATTCTTTGACTAATTTCTCTGTCTTGATCTCTTTTCCTTTTTGATCATAAAATTGATAAGCCTTGAAGTTTTGAGCATTGATAACATTGAAAATTATCAATAATATGGCTATGAAAATATTTTTCATTTTTATTTAATTTTAATGAGTTTTTTTAACACTAATGTCACAAATTTCTTTCACAAATATCACAAATTATTATTAAACATAATTTTTAGAATTAGTGTCATTTGTGAAAATTATTTTTGCTAATTGTGTTTAATTTAAAATAAAAAAGCCGCCTTGAAAATTCCAAAACGGCCTTATAAAATCATCTAATTATTATTTTTCTAATTCTACTACAAGGTCTTTCCACTCTTGTAACTCAGGAATTCCGGGTTTTCTTTTTCCGAAGAACTGAACGATAAAATCGCCTTCTTTGTTGAAGACCTCAATTGCCGTTACTTCACCGTCTTCAGTTGGTTTTTTCACGATCCAAGCTTCTGTAATTTTCGTTACATCAAGGTGTAAATTGAAATCAGGATCCATTACATTGAACCATTGTTGGTGCCAAAGTGTTTTCTTCACTTCTCCCGTGTGGATCTGGATAATTCCTCTGTTTCCAACGAAAATCATGATCGGAAGACCTTTTTCAGAAGCATCTTCAAGAACGTTAACTACTTTAGCTGTGTCGATTTTTTTAGCAAAACCTTCCGGAGCCAATCTCAAAGCCTGCGTTCTGCTTACTCCGAATTTTCTTGTCATCATGAAGAAATCGTGAGTATCTTTTAATTCAGTCCAAGATTTTTGGAAACCTTCAACATCAATTTCAGAATCAGCTTTTTCTTCAGCTTTTGGAGCAACAACTTCAAATTCGAAAGCCTGATTTTGATCTTCAGCTTTAAATTTTTCAACAATAGCATCGAAAGCAGCTTCGTTGCTGTCTTTTGTCAAATAGATTTTGTGTAAAGCCAATCCGTCTTTTCCGAAGAATTGAAGACTTTTTTTATCACCTTCTACCACTCCGAAAGCAAATTTCCAGTGATTCAAGAAAATTCTTAAATCGATATCCTCACCAACAAAAAGTTGTGCATGAGGACTGCTGAAATCTCCATTAAGATAAGTCCCTTTTCTCTCGTGAACGCACTCGTCGTTACGTGTAAGAGCCATTACTTTTCCTAATTTTTCTGCTTCCGTTAAAATATCTTTAAATTCCGGCTTTAAAACGGTTACGCCTTCGCCTATGTTTGTTGCTAATAATTCAGCTTCGCTTACGCCCAGCTCTACAGCAGCATTTCTTATTCTTAAATGCGGGTTTTCAGCTTTTAGAGCGTCCCATTTTCCTTTTAGATCGTTTACTAATGTGCTCATTATTTTATTTTTTTATAGTTAAAACTGTATAATTTCTTGTTATTGTTTCGTTTCCTGTTTTGCTTTTCACTTCTTCTTCTTTTTCAGAGATTTTCATTCGTTTAAAATGACTTTTAGAGACCGTTTCTTCCATTTCATCCGTATTATACAATGTAAAATTGAATTGTGTGAAAGGCAGTTTTTCCATGAAATCCCTTTGTCCGAAAGTGAGAACAAAAGTTCCTTTATCTTTTAGAACTCTGCAAATTTCATTTAAAAATTCAACAGGTTCTTCCCAAAAATAGACGGTATTTACGGTAAATATTTTATCGAAAACCTCATCTTCAAAAGGAAGTTTTTTTCCTTCGTACAATATAAAATTGGCCTGATCTTTAAATTCTTTATTTAAATCTTTAGCTTCATTCTGCATCGTTTCAGAAATATCGATTCCTGTATATTTTAAATTATTGGCAACATTCAAAATACTTTTCAGGTGTCCGGCATTTCCGTGGCCTATTTCAAGAATGTGTTCATCGTCTTCTATTAAAAGCGTTTTGATACTTTCTAATGTCATGCTGATGTTTGTGGCATTCATCATTTCGCCGATCTCTTTACCTTTTTCTCCCTGCGGATTGGCAAGATTTTGAGCCAAAATTTTCAGTTCATCTTTCTCCATGGTTATCCAAAAATGATCATTGGGTTATTTGTAATCGGGTGTTCGCAAATAGTACACGGGAAATTGTAAGCTTCACTGATATTTTCAGCAGTGAAAACTTCTTCCGGTGTTCCGTATGCTGCTACCCTTCCAGATTTCATTAATAATATTTTGTCTGCAAACTGAGCCGCAAGATTTAAATCATGCAAAACAACAATTGCAGAATTGGTATTTTTAGTAAAGTTTTTAATGATTTCTAACGCTTTGTATTGATGTTTTACATCTAAATTATTCAAAGGTTCATCAAGAAAAACCAATTTATGAGTGATCTCATTCTCCAACTGCACCATTACTCTCGAAAGATGTACCCTCTGTTTTTCACCACCCGACAAAGTATTGTATTCTCTATCTTTTAAATGAAAAACTTCGGTTTCATGCATTCTGTCGTTGGTAGCGTCTATATCTTCCTGTCTTGGCTGAGCATCAAAATAAGGATATCTTCCCATCATAACGACATCTTTTACTTCAAGCGTAATATCGTTGCTGTTGTGTTGAGAAAATTTTGCCTTATGTTTTGAAAGTTCTCTTACCTCCCAGTCGTTCAGGTTTTTATCTTTAAATACAATTTTTTGTTTTGATTTTACCTCATTCGCCAGAACGCTCAATAAACTTGATTTTCCGGCTCCGTTCGGACCGACAATTGCTAAAAATTCGCCATAATCCAAAGAGACATCAACCCCATCCAAAATATGGAATTCTTTATGTTTATAACTGATTTGATGCGCCTTTATCATTACAATGATTTTTTGAATTTAATTAAAATAGCAATAAAAATAGGTCCACCGATCAATGAAGTTAAAATACCAATCGGCAATTCTGATGGCGCTACAATACTTCTGCTGAATGTATCAGCAATCAACAGTAAAATACTTCCCAGAACCGCTGACAGTGGTAAAATGAACACATAATTCGATTTAAATAAAAGCCTTAAAATATAAGGTACAATAAGACCTACAAACCCAATCGTCCCTGAAAATGCAACGCATGTTCCCACCATTAAAGAAGTGATAATCACGATCTGTTTTTTCAGTCTTTCCACATTTATTCCTAAATGCTGTGCATCTTTTTCACCCAACATCATTGCATTTAAAGCTTTTCCTTTTGGAAGCAAAATGGTGTAAGAAATAATTAAAACTACAGTTAAAACTATATTTTTAGTCCAAGTTGCTCCTGCGAGACTTCCCATATTCCAAAACGTAAGATCTCTTAGCTGTTCATCTTTTGAAATATAGATCAGAAATCCGGTAATTGAAAACCCGATCGATGTAATGGCAACACCGCTTAACAACATCATGACAACGTTTGTTTTTCCGGCACTTGTGGAAATCCTATACACCAACATCATCGCTAATAAAGCTCCCACAAAAGCTGAGATACCTACTAATGAAAATTGTACCATCTCAGGAAGATATTGTTTGAAATGTCCTCCTAAAACAATGGCAATTGCCGCAAGTAACGTCGCTCCGGAAGTTAAACCGATTGCCTCACCGGTCGCCAAAGGATTTTTAAACAATCCCTGCAAAGTAGTCCCCGAAACGGCAAGCATACTTCCTACCAGGATCGCCATAATAATTCTGGATGCTCTCACATCCCAGATCACATATTTATCGCTTAATGCTAAGTTAGGATCACCTTTAATGAACTGACTTAAAACCGTAAATGGCGAAACACCATTGAAGTCGTAAACGCCAATATAAAGTGCCACAATTGCCAGAATAACCAGCAATAGGGCACTTATAGTAAGATAAAAGTATAGTTTACTTTGTGCTTTCAATTAATAATTTGTTTAATCCAACAGCAGCCTCTCCTAATCTTGGTCCGAAACCTGAAACCAGGCCTCCATCCATAGCAATAATCTTTTTGTTTTTACCAGCGTTTGTTTGTGAAACACCTGGCATTTTCAATGCTCCTTCGTTTCCTCCTGCACCTTGTAATCCGCTTGAGAAGAAGAATAAAACGTCTGGATTTGCTTTAACAACCGCTTCCGGAGTCAATGGTTTGAAATCTTCGAAATCTTTCACCGCATTTTCACCTCCTGCAAGACCGATCAATGCGTCCATTGGAGTTTTCGTACCTGAAACCATCAACATGTTTCCTCTTGCGTAGATGAACAATACTTTTGGTTTTTTAGCGATTGGCTGAACTTGTTTTAAATCAGCATCAATTTTATCATTTAATTTTTGATACTCTGTGTTACCGATTGCTTTTGCAACCTCAGCGATTAATTTTTTAGTTCCGTCAACTGTAAATTCCTGTTTAAAGACCTCAGTTTTAATTCCAGAAGACTTGATTTTACCCATTAAATCCGGGTTGATATCTTTATCAGAAGCCAAAATTAATGTTGGAGACACCGCCATGATCGGCTCGATCGTCATTGATCTTACGTGACCTAAATCTTTAGCTGTAGCTTTCAAAGATTCAGGATATGTACTTGTAACGTCTGTTCCTACGATTTCTTTTTCGTGACCCAGAGCGCTTACAATTTCTGTAATTCCTCCATTTAGAGTAACGATTTTATTATTAGATTTTGGAGTTTCAGAACTTACTTCTGTAGAATCTTCTTTTTTAGCACCTTCTTCTTTTTTGCAAGAATACACTGCAACAAGCACAGAAGCTGCAAGAATGAATTTTTTCATGATATACTATTATTTGATTTATTTTATAAAGGCTTGTATTCAAACTGAGGGAAACCACGCTCACCAGTAGTGCTATTGGTTAATCTTGTAAATCTCAATTTAAAGTAATACCCGTCTGTATCTTTAATAACATAGAAACGATCTCCGTATACTTCTAATCCGTTTGTACCAACTGGATTTCTCCAATTTGATCCGATTATTCTCTGATCGTTATAGATAAATTTAGACTGATCGATATTTGAAGCTTTAAAATTATTATAAGCTTCCACGCCTGAACCCGAAGTAACGACTACTTCATATGCTCCAACTCCACCAACGTTATTGTGAGTTACAAAATCTGCATAAATATAACTTCCTGCGCCTGTAATAATGTTAGTAAATACCGTAAAACAAATATCCCATTTCTTTTTTTCAGGCTGAATAAATACTTCTTTATTATTCTTTAAACTCACAAAATTATAATTGTAAGCTGCATTTTTTGCAACTGTAAGCTCACTGTGAGTCGTAGAATTCAATGCTGCATATTTTACTTTATATCCATCGCCGGATCTTACGATTTGAACTTTCATCCAACCTCTGTTGTCACCTCCCGTTGCTACGGAGCCATTTGACACTGAACCTACAAAAATTTCTTTTCCCATATTCACCAAATAGATTGCATTTTCAGCATCAGTTGGTTTAATTTCGTCAATTGCAGTGTAACCTGTAGGGAAATTTCCGTTCACGTCATCTATAAAAGTGACGTTTGAAGGGTTAAAATTAGCCACCTGAACCTGGTCTTTCAATGTAGTAAGACTAGCTTCCGTAACCTGATCTATATTTGTAGCATTAGGAATTTTTCCTGCGGCCATCATAATTGATGAATTTAAAACTACCTTAAATGAACTTCCTGAATAAAAAGCAAGATCCCAATCTGTTCTTTTTGTTACGATTTCAGTATCCGTCCCCAAATCAAACCAAACCTGATTGGGCTGCGTTGCCCCACCAACATTAGGATCAACTCTTGCACCGTCCGAAGGAGCTATAGCAACCGGATCTTCATTATCATTAATACAAGATTGAGATATAAAAGAAGCTCCTATTAACAAGCAAAAAAGTATTTTTTTCATTTTAATTTATTTAAAAATTATAATTTAATCTGGCGAAATAACTTCTGCCATAGAAAAGATTCTGTTGATCTAAAGCCGTATTGTGACCATCACCCCCCTGAATTGTATTTCTTACAGATGATACATCAAAAATATTTTTGACACCTGCACTTATTTCAAAATGATTTTTATAAAACGGCTGGCTCAGGGTAAAATTCAACATACTGAAGTCTCCAAGTTCTCCTAAAACATATTGCCCCGGATTTTGTGGATCATTAGGATCAGCTATATGAGTATATCTTTTTTGAGTTCCTGTATATTTATAATAAAGCGCAAATAAAGTTTTGGTAGAAGCCAAAGTATAGTTTGCAGCTAAGTTTGCTTCAGTATAGAAATTAAAATCATCAGGCGAAGTAATATTTCCTGTATTTAATACCTGAGAAACTCCCATTACTGAAACACCAGTATTTAATGAAAAATCACCTTTTCTGATATTGATACCCCCGCCAAATAACATAGATTTATAATTATCAACGTTTAGATAAGTCAATTTTAAAGGGCTATTGCTGATAACTACATCTACAATTCTATCTTTTACATCAAGGTACATTCCTGAAGCACTGAAATTGAATTTCCAGTCACTTGCAGATTTTGTATTATAATCCCAAAATACGCCTGTTGAATATCCTGTTTCCGGCTTAAGATTTTCATTTCCTCTTATATCGTGGTTGAAATCAACTCTCATCGTATATAATTCGTCATAAGTCGGGAATCTGTTTGCAGAACCAAATATTAAACGAATATCAGAATTTTCAGTTGTTTTGAATCTTGTTGTAATTGAGTAGTTATATTGAGAATCAAACTTATTGCTTAAAGCCAACCTTACACCTGGTCGCACTGAAAGCCAACTGGTTGCATTCCATTCTGCGGATAAGAAATTAGCATAATTAAAAATAATCCTGTTGATATCAGTATTATCTCCTGTCGTCCCAAAATTACCGTCTTTATTACTTGCAAAACCTTTTGTTCTGTCTAGTTCGTAACCTAACTGGAAATTAACTTTATCGCTATTTAAGAAATTGCTAAACATTCCTCTGGAGTACATTACTTCAGACTTAAAAAATGTCTCATCTGCTCCCCTTGAAAGCTCTTGTCTGTTGGGAACATCATATGTATAATCCTGAAGTTTTCTTTCTTGAGTCTGATAAGAAAAATCTCCACTATAATTGATTCTTGAACCTAATTTTGTCTGAATATTAAACTGATGAATCCATCTTTTCGTTTTATAATCAGTATCGTTAGAAGTATATGTTCTGTTTCCTCCTCCTAAATATAATTCTTCAACAATAGGATTGTACGAATTAATTTTCTCTGTAAGAAAGTTTACTTTATAGAAAAAGCTTGTATTGTTTTTACTGTAACGGATTACACCATTAGTTGTAAGTTGATCTTTTGGCATCCATTCGTAACCACGATTTCCGTCATTATTTTCGGTGAAATATTTATAACCTCCATATTTACCTTTATATCCTTGAAAATCATTATGATTAATATCTGCTGAAACAGACCAGTTATCATTAATTTTATATCCTAAATTCAAAAACTGTATGTGTCTTCCGTTTCCTTTTTTAAGCCAATCGTAATCTTTATTTACCGTTTCTTCCTGTACAGAAGCTTGTCCGGTGAATTTTTTACTGTAATTTTTCTTTGTGATAATATTAATTACACCTGCAACTGCATTGTTACCATATTCCACACCCATTGAGCCTTTTACCACTTCAATACGCTCAATATTATTAACGTTAATTTTTGTAAGATCTACCAAATTCCCCATTCCCTGATCACTTACGACAGGAATATTGTCGATCAGAATTTTGGTATATTCTCCACTCAATCCCATGATATTAGCATTAGAATCTCCTGAGCCTCTGTTCGGTTCTATTAAGATGTTAAGATTTTGATTTAGAACTTCTGCTACATTCGTAACAGCCATATTTTTAATTTGCTGTGCATCAATAACCTCAACTTTATAGATAGATTTATTAATGGATTGCTGCATGTACTGTCCGGTAATGACAACTTCTTCTATTTTTTTCTGATTAAGAGAATCTTTTTCCTGTGCGCTCATCCAAAATACAGTGGATAAAGACAGTATAGAAAGCACTTTCTTCTTCATAGATGCAAAATTTTCGACAAATATAGGGCTTTATTTAGAACAATTAAAAATAATTTATTACTTTTGTGGAATAATTCTAAATAAAGATAACGTTATGAAATTAAGACTACTTTTTGGAACTTTAATGCTTACGGCTATGACAGCTAATGCACAAGTAGCTACTATTAATGAGAACTTTGACGGGTTTACTGCAGGAAGTACTACTTTTCCTCAAAACGGATGGACAGCTGTTATAGCGCCAAACCCATTACCATTTCCTCCTGCACCATTGATGATCGTTACGACCGGAACTGATAAAGCGGTTCAGGCATATTCTGGAAACAACACAAGTGTACCTTCATATTTGATCGCTCCACAGATTGTTGCTCCAACAGGAAACAAAACTTTAACTTTTGTTGCTGCAAAAGCTACAGGTTCAAATGGTAACGGAACTCTTGAAGTAGGTTTGGCATCAAGCCCAACAGATATGACAACATTCGTATCTCTAGGAGCGCCAATTTCATTAACAAGTGAAACGTATCAGAATGTATCTGTATCGGTTCCTGCATCTTCTTCTACTTATATTGTTTTTAAATTTACTCCGACGGTTGCGCATACAGCATTACAAATTGATAACGTAGTTTATAATACAACTACTACTCTAGCTGTTTCTGATGCTGCAAAATCTAAAGAAGAAATTAAATTCGCTATTAATGCTGAAAACACTGCATTACAGTTTGTAGCTAAAAAAGATCCTAAAAACGTTCAAATCTATTCTGCTGGAAGTCAAAAAGTTGCTGAAGGTAAATTGAAAGGACAGTCATTCGATATCAGCGCTCTTCAAACAGGCGTTTACTATATCATTATTGAAACTGCAGAAGGTTCAGTAGTGAAATCAAAATTTATTAAAAAGTAAGATTTATTAGACTAACTTACATTTAAAATGGCTGATTTATGAATTTCATAGATCAGCTTTTTTTATGAACAAAAATTAAAATACATTGTTAAAGCTCATTAATAAAGGATTTTTCATGTTTAATAATTAGCAAACACGATAAATATCATGTTTTTATTTAGAACAGTTAAAAATAATTTATATAGTTTTGTAGAATCATTCTAAATAAGGAAAAATAAACATTAAGATATTATGAAAACAAAACTACTTTTAGCTTCTCTATTTGCTCTTTCTGTTCAGCAAACCGTGTTGGCACAAACAGATGCTAACGGATATACACAGGTAGATCTTTCTATGGGTTCAGGATACCAGAATCGTGTATTCTTTAGTTTACCCGGAAATAATATTGTTTCTCAACCTGCCAATTCGTGGGATGTTGCTTTTTACAGAAATTCTGCAATGAATTTTGGAACAAGAATTAATGATGCTAAAGATATTTTAGTATATCAGGCTTCAAACAACCTTGCGGATTGGGATAATATTAATGTTGCTAATGTATCAACTTGGGGTGAGCCACTTTACAACCCGGATAATACAACTACTATTCAGGAAGGTGCTTTTGAACAAGGCTCTGCTCCATACGGATGGGGACAATACAACGGGGCAAATCACCACATTGAGGGAACAATTATATTTGTTTTAAAATATCCAAATGACACGTACATAAAATTTGCTATTCAGGATTATTTTGGAGGTTATACTTTCAAATATTCTAAATGGAACGGAACAACCTGGGACGCTACTCAAACAAAAACGTTGGCAAACGGAACGGATGATGCTTATTTTAACTATTTCTCATTCACAACAAATGATAAAGTAGCAAATCTTGAACCTGCAAAAACCGCATGGGATCTAATGTTTACAAAGTATTATACTTTCTATAACAACATTATGATGTATCCGCTTTCAGGAGTTATCCAGAATCCGAGCATCACCGTTGCAAAAGTACAGCCGGAAACTCAGGCTACATCTACTTTTACGGCTCCGGCTTCTACTGCTTTTTCAGCTAATATTACATCAATCGGTCACTCGTGGAAACCTGTTTCTGGAGTGTATAGCGATGTAGTTTACTATATTAAAAAAGGAAGCGATTATTACAGAATGTATTTTGTCTCAAACGGAGGTCAATCTACTGGTAATATGTATTTTAAATACAAAAATATCACTTCAACGTTGGGAGTTACGGATATGGCTAACAAAAAAGCTTCATTCGGAATTTATCCAAACCCGACAACTGCTGATAAACATGTTACTGTTTTATTCGATGTTAAAGAAAAAGCGAATAATAAAGGTAATGTAGAAGTATACGATCTTTCGGGTAAAAAAGTATACACGGCAGAATTAACGAATCAGACAGGTTTCTACAAGCAAGACTTGAATCTTTCTCACCTTACCGCAGGAAATTATCTTGTAAAAATAACTTTCGGAGGAAGCACAGAAACGAAGAAACTTATTGTGAAATAGTGTAAAAGTGAATTATCAATTGTCAATTGTGAAATTTAAGAATTGACAACAAAGTGAATTCACCATTTACTTTCAAAAATAAAATTTTAATACTTTCTATTTTTTCTAATAAAAGGCTGCCTACAAATTGTAAGCAGCCTTTTAAAATTTTATGACTAAAGTCAGGAGCCAGAAGATGGAGGTTAGAAGTTTTTTCAATCGTTATAAACTTCCCTCATCCTGCTTCAAACTTCCCGCTTATAAAATCTTGCGTCCTCTATATACCTGAGTTGAGCTTTCCAGCATTTTAGAAATATCTTTTCTGAAATCCAAAAGATGATCCTGTCCATTATGACGGTTCAAATGTTCTTCGCTTTCCCATAATTCGACCATTAAAAAAGTTCCTTTAGTGTCCTTGTCTTCAACAAGATCATACTGCAGACAACCCTCTTCTTTTCTGGTTTCTCTTACCAAAGTTTGAAATAATTCTACCGCATCCATTAAGTAATTTTCATTCAACTTAAAAAGTGCAACAACGTGTAAATTCATGTTCTGTTTTTTATGGTGTAAATGTAAAGTATTTTCAAAATTGAAATACATTTTTACCTATTTTATTTTTCCACAATCAACAGTTTTTTTTAACTGAAAACTGATTTATAAATGGTTATGCAACTCATCACAATCACTAAAATTCCAATCACAATAAACATTTTTTTCACCGGAAGTTTTGCAGTAAGCATCGCTGAAAATGGTGCTGTAATAATTCCGCCGATCAAAAGACCTAAAATAATATTCCAATGTTGAATTCCTAATGTAAAAAAGAAAGTGACTGCAGCGGTTATGGTTAAAATAAATTTAGCAACCGTAGAACTTCCCACAGCAAACCTCGGCGTAAAAGCATTTTTAATTAAAGTTCCGGTAACCAAAGGTCCCCAACCTCCACCGGCGAAAGAATCTATAAAACCGCCTATCAATCCTAATCTTGTTAAGTTGGTTTTTCTTTTTAAAGCTTTATTTTGTTTTGGTTTAAAAGCATTCGACAAAATCTGAATTCCAAGATATAAAGTATAAAAAGCGATAACCGTTTTAGTAATTTTTGAATAATATTCGCCAACATACGTCAGACTTAAAGCCCCGATCACAGCTCCGATGATTGCAGGAATGGCTAATTTTTTAACCAAACTTACACTTATATTTTTCAATTTAAAATGGCTTATACTTCCCGCGGCCGTCGTAAAACTTTCGGCAGAATGAATACTTGCACTCACAATATGTGGCGGAATATTCAGAAATAAAAGGGTTGTCGTACAAATCACGCCATAGCCCATTCCCATTGATCCGGCAACAATTTCAGCCAAAACACCAACCAAAAGCATCCAGTAAAAAATATGATCATCCTTTTCTAAAACGGTCAGAAGTTCATCAAGATAACCCATTTCATACATAGAAAAAACCGCAATAGCAACTATTACAGCGGTTATCAACAGGACATTTAACCTGATCTGAACTTTCCTAGAGATTACCATATTATAAGATCATTACTGCTCCAACCGTTGAATTACTCGTTTCGTCGATCAAAACAGCATTTCCGGTATTGCGACTGTCTTCAAAGTTATCAAAAACCAATGGTGAAGCCGTTTTCAAGCGAACTTTTACGACTTCATTAAGCTTAACACTTTCGTTAATTGGTGTTTTTTCAAGTGTATTGACATCAATTTTATATTCAATTTCTTTGATGATCGCTTTTAAAACTTTGCTTTTATGTTGAATGAAATACTTATTTCCTTCGTTCAGTTCTTTTTTATCGAGCCAACAGACAACGGCTTCAATTTCATTTTCAACTTTCGGAAGATCGTCAGTTTTCACTAAAAAATCTCCTCTGCTGATATCAATATCATCTTCAACATGCAAAACAGCAGGCTGATTGGTGAAAACAGATTCAACTTCTTTTCCGCCTGTTTCAATTTTTGAAATTTTGGTTTGAATATTTTGTGGAAGAACCGTAATATCGTCCCCTTTTTTGTACACTCCCGAAATCACTTCACCCGCATAACCTCTGTAATCATGAAACTCTTCAGTCTGCGGACGAATAACATATTGCACTTGAAATCTAGGCTTTTGAACTTCTTTGTCTTGATTAATTTCAACATTTTCAAGGAAATCAAGAAGTGTCGGACCATTATACCAACTCGTTTTATCAGATTTTTCAACAATATTATCTCCATTAAAAGCTGAGATTGGGAAATAATTCACATTCGGCAACCCTAATTTCTGAGCAACCAATTGATATTGAGCTTTAATATCATTAAAAATTTCCTCGGAATAATCAACCAAATCCATTTTATTGATGGCAACGACTATATTTTTCATTTTTAACAATGAAGCAATGATTGAATGTCTTCTCGTTTGCTCAATTACACCCTGTCTTGCATCAATCAAAATCACAATCAACTGTGAATTAGAAGCTCCCGTAATCATATTTCTCGTATACTGAATATGTCCCGGCGCATCTGCAATAATGAATTTCCTTTTCGGTGTCGAAAAATATCGGTAAGCAACGTCAATCGTAATTCCCTGCTCTCTTTCGGCTCTTAAACCGTCTGTAAGAATCGCGAGATCAATTCCGTCCTCATTTTTATTTTTTGATTGTTTTTCCAACGCTTCGAGTTGGTCGATCAATATATTTTTACTGTCGTACAAAAGTCTTCCGATCAACGTACTTTTTCCGTCGTCTACACTTCCCGCAGTGATGAATCTTAATATGTCCACGTTTATTTTAGTTATAAGTTATGAATGATGAGTGATGAGTTTTAGAAAGCCTATTGCTTACTGCCTTTAGCTTATTGCTTAAAAATATCCTCCTTTTTTCCTGTCCTCCATCGCGGCTTCCGTCACTTTATCATCAATTCTCGTTTCGCCACGTTCGGAAATTTTGGAAGCCGTAATTTCTTTAACAACCTCATCTAAAGTTTCGGCAGAACTTTCAACCGCTGCGGTACAGGTCATATCGCCAACGGTTCTGTAACGAACTCTTTTATTGACAATTGTATCATTTTCATCAATTTGAATAAAATCGGAAACTGCAATTAATTGTCCATCAAACTCAATCACATCTCTGTCATGTGCAAAATAGATTGGTGGAAGCTGAATATTTTCTTTTTTGATATAATTCCAAACATCAAGCTCCGTCCAATTGGATATCGGGAAAACTCTTACATTTTCACCTTTATTGATTCTTCCGTTGTAGATATTCCATAATTCGGGACGTTGTAATTTCGGATCCCATTGACCAAACTCATCACGAACAGAGAAAAAACGTTCTTTCGCTCTGGCTTTTTCCTCATCTCTTCTCGCACCTCCAATGCAGGCATCAAACTGAAACTCTTCGATCGTATCTAATAAAGTATGAGTTTGCAACCAATTTCTCGAAGCAAATTTTCCTTTAGGCTCAGTTAAATTCTTTGCTTTAATGGTATCTTCAACCTTTCTTACAATTAATTCTGCTCCGATATTTTCTGCTAAATAATCTCTGAATTGCAAGGCTTCCGGAAAATTATGTCCCGTATCAATATGAACCAACGGAAACGGAATCTTCATCGGAGCAAAAGCTTTTTTTGCCAAATGAACCAATGTAATAGAATCTTTTCCGCCACTGAAAAGTAAAGCCGGTTTTTCAAACTGGGCAGCAATTTCCCGCATAATATAAATACTTTCGGCTTCCAACTGTTCCAGATAATCTAATGTATGTTTACTCATTTTTACTACTTAAAATTTGAATTAATGCGTATGTAACCCGCATTCTTTATGTGAACTTTCCCACCACCATCGTCCGGCACGCGGATTTTCTCCTTCTTCAATCGCTCTTGTGCAAGGCTGGCAACCAACGCTGATAAAGCCTTTCTTATGCAAAGACAATTCCTGAACTTTATGTTGATCTAAATAATCTAAAACATCCTGATATGACCAGCTAATCAACGGATTATATTTGTATAATTTTCTATCTTCATCCCACTCGATTATAGGCATGTTTTCACGATTTTCAGATTGTTCTGAACGAAGACCTGTGATCCAGACTTTTGCACCTTCCAATGCTCGATTCAAAGGTTTTACTTTTCGGATAAAGCAACATTCTTTTCTGTTTTCAACGGAATGATAAAAAGCATTGATCCCTTTTTCATTCACATATTTCTCCACATCAGAAGCTTCAGGAAAGTAAACTTCCGTTTTCGTCTTGTATCTTGAATTATTTTTTGAAAGTAAGTCGTAATGTTCGTAGAAAAGTCTTCCGGTATCTAATGTGAAAACTTTGATCGGTAATTTTTGACTAAAAATTATATCCGTAATGACCTGATCTTCCTGACCAAGCGATGTTGAGAAAACAACTCCGTCTGAGAATTTTTCTGAAATAAATTTCAATCCATCCTCTACTGAAAGCTGTTTTAATGTATCTGCATCTTCTGTTGAAATCATATTTATCCATTTGAAGTCATGCAAATATCTAATAAAATAATTATCCTACCAAATAAGTAGACTAATTATTCAAAAAAAATGGATCAGATCAATCGATCAAATCCAGTAAAGTTTTTTCTTCTAAAATTTTAAGTGATGCATCCCGAACTTCAATCAAAACATCATGTAAACTACAGTGATCTTCGTTGCAGTCTTCACATTTTTCGTAAAAATTTAAACTTACACAAGGTAAAAGCGCAATGGGACCATTCACCAAACGAATGATCTTCGCAAGTTTTACTGTTTCAGGATGTTCCCGTAAAAAATATCCGCCTCCTTTTCCTTTTTTACTATCAAGGACATCGGCTTTTTTTAATTCAAGCAAAATGTTTTCCAGAAATTTTAATGGAATTTTTTTACGTTCCGCAATTTCGGAAATCAAAACAGGGCCATCATTTCTTTTTTCTACAAGATATGAAAGCGCCTTAAAAGCATATTGAGATTTTTTAGATAGCATTACAGCAAAAATAAGAAAATAGTTTGAGATGTGTAATAGTAAGTCCAGAAGTTGGAAGATTGTTGCTGGAAGCCTTTAAACGGCATTATTGACTTCCGTCATCAGACTTCCAACTTCCGTGTAAAATCCCTATTTTTGCTCCATGTTCAGTAAACAAGAAGCACAACAAATAAAAAAAGACTTTTGGACGGCTTTTGGGAAATCATTTCCGAGAAAATGGCTGTTGTATAATACGAAGGTTAAGGATTTTTCCTTCAAATTCAATGCAGAAACTAGAAAAGCAGAAGTTTCTTTAGATATAGAAATGAAAGATGAAGATTTCAGAAATGCCTATTATAACAAAATCTGGTCGTTGGAGGATATTCTGAAAGATTTTATCGGAGATTTTCAAAAGGAAGAATATTTTACATTAGACAATGGAAAAGTAATCGCTAAAATCTGGGTTGAAAAACATAATGTTTCTGTTTTCAATAAAAATACATGGCAGGAAATTTTTGAATTCTTTGTGGAAAAAATGGATGGCTTTGAAAGGTTTTATTATGAATATGAGGATTTTATAAAAGATGTTTAGAATCAAATTATGACTATTATAGTTGAATTATTACTAAGATTACTGGCTGGAATATTTTATATTCTTGTTGAAATAATTATTCAAGAAGGTTTTTTTAGCATAATACGTTTTATTTATAGAAAAGTATTGAGGTTCTTTTCATATATTTTTAATTAAAATTTAACTCTAAATCCAAACCTTCGTTTTAAAATTTTTCGTATTTTAGTTGAACAGTAAAAACATCAGTTTTATGAATATCCATAATGCTTTCAAGCTTAATTCATAATTCTTTTTACTGTTTTTTTCAAACTCAAATCACAAAAATTTTAAATATAATGGAAAACAATTCGTTTATTTTTACAGACGGAACCGACCCCAAAATGATCGAAGCTTATAAAAAAGCGCGGGAAACTTTTAAATATTTCTGGAGAGAGCAATCTTGGGAATACAGAAGAATTGTTCCGGGACTAAATTTGGCTTGTGTAAAAGCTACTTTCTCACAGGAAGATCCGGAAACTGGAAAAGATATTGTAGAACATATGTGGATCAACGATATTGATTTTGATGGAGATCATGTAAAAGGGTATTTGATGAATGAGCCCAATGATATCACCAACATACAGCCTGGAGATTATTTTGAAATCCCTGTAAATGAGATCAGCGACTGGCTTTTTGCTATTACTCCGGCAGTAAAGAAACCTAAAGGGCTTTCTAAACTTTTCTTCTCCACTGAGGAACCTATACCTAAAGCTTACGGTGGTTTCACCATACAGAAAATACGTGCCGACATGGAAGAAGCAGAAAGACAGGAACATGATGATGCATGGCAACTTCATTTCGGAGATTTTAATGATGTCGAAGTGGTTCACGAACAGAAAGAGAAACCCGAAAATCTTGTTGAACATCCCATGAGCAGAAATATGAAGGAAGATTTCGTGAAATTTTTACAACAATATCCTAATGAATTAACGAATGTTGATGATAACGGATTGACACTTCTTCATAAAGAGACCATTGCCGGAAATTTAAGTTCTGTAGAAGTTATGCTCGAAGCCGGAGCTGATAGAAACCAACAATCCAACAACGGAAAAACGGCTCTTGATTATGCCAAACAGCTGAAATGGGATCATTTGATTCCTGCTTTAGAAAACTAAATAGTTAAAGAGAGACTTTCGGGTTTCTCTTTTTTTATATATTTGATTAATAAATATCCAAATGCAAACCGTCATCATCAGTAATTTTTTTATCGAAAAAATCAACAAGAAGTATTCACCTGAATTTATAGATAAAATTGTTGAAGAAATTTCATTAAATCCTAAAACTGGAAAATTAATTAGTTCATCTAAAAACCTCTATTTATATAAATTAGGCATTTGTGATAAGAAAAAACATGAATACAATCTTGTTTACTTTTTTGAAAATAGAAATACCTCAATCTATTTTATTAATATTTTTAAAGACAAAGAAAATGACATTCTGAATAAAGCTATTTTCTATCTGGCTTCTGATGCTATGAAATAATAATCTTACGATTATTCTACATTCACGATTCGGTTACATCATTCATTGATTGAGCTACTTTTTCCACTGCCCAATGCCTTATCTTCGTCAGCAAAAATCAGGACATATTTTCAATATTTCTTCCATTGGAGGGTATTCCGGGAACTTTCCGGGTTGGGGAATTTACTGTGCCACAAAATTTGCCGTGGCCGGACTTACAGAAGCATTAGCAGAGGAAATTAAAGATTTCGGAGTGAAAGCAACCGTTGTTTATCCCGGATATTTCAGAACAGATTTCTTAGATAAAGATTCTATCAAAACGCCTGAAAATGCTATTTCAGAATATGAAGCAGCAAGAAATTCTCAACACGCTCATCTTGATGAAATCAATGGAAATCAGCCCAATGATCCTGATAAAGGTGCAGAAGCTTTGATTGCAATCAGTGAAGAACAAAATCCGCCAGTGCATTTCTTATTGGGAAGCGGGACGCATGAGTTTTTAGATAATAAAATTGCTATCATTAAAGGTGATGCGGAAAAGTGGAGTGATTTGACTTTATCGACTGTGATTTAATTTTTAAATTTTTGAACCATTAAGATTTTATTTAAGAAGTTAAGTTTAATTAAGAAAAATCAAATAGATTTTTAAATTTGAATTGCTTAAAGCGAAGCTCACCTTAATATTCTAAACTCCTTAAATAAAATCTTAATGGTTCAAAAGAAACAAAATCAATTTCAAAATAATTAAATACCTTAGCATTATGAAACAGACATTTCGTTTTAATTCAATCTCGGAATTTCATGCTTTCTGTAATCTTCCGAATCCTGAACATCCTTTGATCAGCCTGATAGATTACAGTAAGGTCAATTATCCTATGGACGATAACGAACTGAAATGGATCCAGAATTTTTATTCAATCGGCTTGAAACGGAATGTCAATGCTAAGTTCAATTATGGCCAGCAGAAATATGATTTCGATTCCGGAGTGTTGTGTTTTGTTTCTCCGCTCCAGTTTTTAAGCCTTGAAATGAAACCTGATGTTGAAGTGGAACCTACCGGATATTTATTGCTCATTCATCCCGATTTTCTTTGGGGAACTTCTTTGATCAAAAAAATAAAATCTTACGAATTTTTCAGTTATCAAATCAATGAAGCCCTTTTTCTTTCAGATAAAGAAGAGAAAATTATTGTTGATTTGTTTAAAAATATTGAAAAGGAATATCAAACCAATATTGATAAATTCACCCAAGAATTGATTGTTGCTCAATTGGAACTGTTCCTGATTTATGCCGAACGATTTTATGAGCGTCAGTTTTTTACAAGAAAAAATCAAGTCATGAATTGTTAGAAAGATTTGAACAAGTGTTAGCTCAATATTTTGATAATGGAAATTTAATTGAAAACGGTATTCCTTCCGTCAAAACTATTGCCGAACAAATGAATATTTCCCCCAATTATCTGGGAACATTATTACGTATTCACACCCAGCAAAATACACAGCAACATATTCAAAGTAAATTAATTGATACTGCAAAAGAACGCTTGAGTACAACAACTCTATCTGTGAGTGAAATTGCTTATGAATTGGGATTTGAGCATCCGCAGTCTTTCAGTAAATTATTTAAACAAAAAACGAATCAGTCTCCATTGGAATTTCGGAAATTGTTTAATTAAAACATAAAAATCATCACTTTTTGTCAAATGACAAATGCCGGAAAACGAAGTTTACCTAACTTGCATTCATGAAACAATTATTTGATTTTATTTTAAGGTTTGGAAATCTTAATCAGCAACAGATTGATTTTATTTCAAGCAAAACCGTTGAAATCAATTTTTCGAAAGATGAATATTTTTCGGAAGCAGGAAAAATAGCAAAACAAGTCGGATTCATTGTAGACGGAATTTTGCGCGTTTGCTATTACAACAACAAAGGCGAAGAAATTACCAAATATTTTATTGAAGAAAATAATCTGGTTGTAGATCTTGAAAGTTTTGATAATGAAATTTCTTCCAGCGCGTATGTTCAGGCGGTCACCGACTGTAAAATGATTGTTTTTTCAAGAAAAGACTGGTTAGAATTACTACAAACCATTGTCGGTTGGGAAGCGATTGTTCATAAAATTATTTCAAGAGCATTGATGCAGAAAGTGGAAAGAAGAAGTCCGTTGGTTTCGGAAGATGCCACTACTCGCTATCTTAAATTTTTGGAGATCTACCCTACTGTTGTCAACCGTATTCCGCTTTCTTATATTGCTTCTTACTTGGGAGTGACGCAGTCTTCTTTGAGTAGGATTAGGAAAAATATTGGTAAGGTTTAGATACCTTTTAGAATTTATAAATAAAACGAAAGAGGTGAAAAACATTGTTAATAAGAACCATATTTAGTATCATTAAAGAATAAATTGAATTCTTTTTTTAACGCAAAGATTTATTTTTGATTCTGCATATTTTAGGAAGCAAAGAATTGAATCAATATAATTGATTCTTAAGAAGCTGCCTTCATCAGCGACTTTGTCGCATCTCTTTGCTCTCTAAAAGTAATTCATTTTTATAGTAAAACTTTGCGTTTAAAAATGAATTTCATAGTTCACAATAATCGATTAAGTGTCATAAATCTTTTGTGCCTTTTGTGGTTTAATTTTTATTGAATTAATCAATTTCCAACTCAACATCGCTTTTTGTCATTTGGCAAATGTTATCTTATTTAATTGGCGGACTTTTACATCACCAATTAAAAACAAAAAAATGAATTCAGTATTAATTACAGGAGCCAACAGAAGTATTGGCCTTGAAACCGCAAAACAACTTTCAGAAAAAGGATTATTTGTTTATTTAGGAAGCCGTGATCTTGAAAAAGGGAAAGCAATCGTCAAAGAATTAACCGAAAAAGGATTTCAGAATATCAAAGCGATCGAAATAGATGTTACCAATCCCGATTCTATTTCAGCAGCTAAAAATTTGGTTGAAAAAGAACAAGGGAAACTGGATATTCTGATCAACAACGCAGGAATTCTAGGTGTAAACCCTCAAACTGCAGCAGAAACATCGATCAAAGATATCCAAACTGTGTTTGATACCAACTTTTTTGGAGTTATCAGTGTGACGCAGGCATTTTTAGAATTGCTTAAAAAATCGGAAAGCCCGAGAATCAGTAACATTACTTCGGGACTTGGTTCATTAACCCTTCACAGCGATCCGACTTGGAAATATTATAATGTAAAAGCTGCCGCTTATGGACCTTCAAAGTCAGCTTTGAATGCTTATACTATTGTTCTAGCGTACGAATTGAAGGATCTACCTTTTAAAGTAAATGTTATTGATCCTGGGTATACGTCAACAGATTTTAACAACCATACTGGACCGGGTTCTGTCGAAAGTGCTGCCTCTTTTATTGTTAAACATACTCTGACTGATGAAAATGCACCCACAGGACGGTTTTACAGTAATGATATTGAGGATGAAATTGGAATAAGCCCGTGGTAGAATATGTTTTATAACTAATTATTAAAGAGAGACTTTTGGGTTTCTCTTTTTTCTTTCAATCTAAATTTTCTATAATGCTAAACTCACCTTTAAAAATTAATTTGTAATTTTGATTTAAATACATCAGTCGTGGATATTCAAACTAGAAAATTAAATTTAATCACTTATCTTGCTCAGCTTCAGGATGAAAGTTTCTTTGAGAAAATTGAAGAATATATTTTATCTAAATTGGAAAAAGAAGACCATTCTGATTTTGTTCCTTTTACTGTTGATACTTTAATTAACCGTATTGAAAAATCTGAAGAAGATTTTAAAAACGGAAAATTTAAAACTCAGGAAGACCTAGAAAACCAATCTGCAAATTGGTAACGAAATAAATTACAATAAAAAAAGAGAAGCTAACCACTTCTCTTTTTTATTTATATTCTATCCAAACTTCTTCTTCCTCAACCAGAAGAACAATCCTCCCAACAATCCTATAATCGCTAAAGGAAGCAGTAAGTTCAGCCACTGCCAATTGCCTTTTTCTTCGGTTATTCTTTGTCGGTCAAGAAGTCTTTCTTCGATGTTTCTGTTTCTCAAATCCATAAGATTGCTGTCGTCTAACAGATAATCTAAAGCATTTCTTAAAAACTGTTCATTTCCGAATTGCTCATTCGTCATCAGGTCAACACCTAAAGGTAAAGGTTCGCCTTTAATCACTTTATTTCTTCCGACGTCACCATCTGCAATGACGATCATTTTGTTTTCAGGACTTTGAGCTTTAAATCCGGGATATGATTTTCTTTCAATTCTAGATCCGTACGCGGAAGTGAATTTCCCTTCCAAAGCAACGGCATAAATCTTCGGCGTACTTGGTTTTTCCATTTGTCCGAGACTGTCTACACTTGCAATTTCTTTCAGATCAACATAGTTGGGAACTTGCTTTAACAAAGTTCTTTCACTTGATTCAAAAAGAATATTGGTCTTGATATTTTTTCTTCCTAACGTATCAATTGATGTTGGAAATTCAAATTTTACAGGATTGATATTTTTAGTGATGGGATTATTGTGTTCAGCAATTCCAAGAGGATAATACGGCCATGGAAGACTTGTATATTGTGCATTTCCGCTTACTTCTCCTGTTACCAATTTCAACAAAGCGAATTTCTTTAAATCTTTCACCAAAGCCGGATTAATTCTCAGTCCATAATTGAAAAAGAAATCCGTCATATTGACATCCACTGGGAAAGGCATTACTTTTTGAGACCTCATCAACGTATCCATTTCAGCGTTCACAGCATCAATCATCCACAATGTTTTTCCGCCGTTCATGATGTATTGGTCAAGAATTACCTTTTCGCCATCAGTAAATGCTTTTCTAGGTTTTGCGATTACCAAAGCGCTTATCTGCTTTAATAAAGGAACATCGGCAACAGTCAGTTCAACCTGATTTTTAGGAATCACAGGACCTGCATCGTAGCTTTCAGAAGCTAACTCCATGAAACCATGAAATTCACGCGGATTTAATTCATCCTGATTCACTAAAATTCCGATCTTTTTTCTTTTGTCGGCTGCGATATTTTTGATGTTTGAAACAAGATTATATTCAAGATTTTCAATGGATTTTGTAAGTTGCTCGTCTGCATTGATATTTGCCTGCTGTACAACCAACGGAATAGAAACTCCCCTTTTATTATACTTGATCACTGCATACGGGAAAAGCATAATCTGAGAAACCTTACCGTCTTTAATATCCGGAAGTACAGAAGGCTGCATTCCCATTGCCATCAACGTGTCCTGAGACATTTTGGTTTTAATAGGATCAATGAATTTAAAATCTATGTTTGAATTGATCTTTCTGAATTCTTCCAGCATAAATTTCGTTTCGCCCTGAAGCTGTTTGAAACTTGCCGGAAAATCACCTTCCAAGTATACATCGACTGTCAATGGTTTCTTTACTGATTTCAATACTTTAATCGTATTCTCAGAAAGGGTATATCTTTTTTCTTTTGTTAAATCTAATCTAACCCCAGAAATTGCAAGGATTATAACTAACGGTAAAATAACAAAAAGTAAAATTCCTAATGGAGATTTAAACTGTATCTTCTTCATAATTCTACTTCTTTTTATTGATAAAATGATTAGACAAAGCGAGCGTAAGGCCAATGATAAAAACAAAATAGGCTACATCCTTGAAATCGATAAGACCTCTCGTAAAGCCTAAAAAGTGCTGATAAAAACCAACATTCTGTAAGATAAAATCTGCTCCGCCCAATAATTTATAACTTGCCAACTGTTCGATTCCGAAATACATGATGAAACACATGAAAACACCCAACAAATAAGCCATGATCTGATTTTGAGACAGCGAAGAAGCCAAAATTCCAACGCCTGAAAAAGCTGCGATCAAAATGATCATTCCGATATAACTTCCGAAGGTCATTCCAAGGTCGATATTTCCGACAGGAACACCCAAAACATAGACTGTATAAAGGTAAATCAATGAAGGAATCAAACATAAAATTCCAACTACCCAAACGGAAAGAAATTTTCCAAGAACTAAATCTGAAACTTTCAACGGCTGAGAAAACAACCAGTTTAATGTCCCGGTCTGCTGTTCTTCCGCAAAAGTTTTCATAGACAATGCCGGAATGATAAACATCAACAGCCACGGAACCAACACAAAATAACTTTGTAAAGAAGCCATTCCGATGTCGAAAATATTAAAATCGTTGTCGAAAAAAAACAGAAAAAGAGTCGCTATCAAACTGAAAGCCGCAATGATGATCCACGCGCTCCAATTCCCAAAGTAACTCCAAAGTTCTTTCTTAAAAATTGCAATCATAGTTTTTATTGTAAAAATGTTGATGGTTGAAAGTTGTCTGTTGATGGTTATTGAAGGAATCCAACAACTATCAACCAGAAACAATCAACTATCTCGTTACTTTTTCTTGTTTTTATTAACCAATTTAACGGTCATCATAATTAAAAATACCAGAACGAAAAATCCGGCAATTAATTGCCACCAATATTCAATCGCCATTGATTTTAATATGACTGTGAATACGACCAAAAACAAAATAAAGGTTGCGATTTCGTTCGCCTGTCTTAGTTTTATATTGGGTGTTTCAAGGGTGTTCCCGTTTAATTCTTTTAATTGAAGTACTTTTTTCCAGCACCAGTAGTGATAAATTGCCAGACCGATTAAAAAAGTTAATTTTAAATGAAACCAAGACATTTTCATTAATCCAGGATTCAAAAAGATCATTATCAATCCGCACACCGTCATAATAACTCCTGCAGGAACGGTAATAATATTCCATAATCTTCGAGCCATGAAAGTATACTGCTCTCTTAAGATTTTCTTCTTTTCTTCGGCAAATTCATCGGTGTCTTTATAGTAAACGAAAATTCTTACGAGATAAAAAATTCCCGCAAAATAACTTACCATAAAGATAATATGTAAAGCTTTTATTATTGTATAAAGCATTCTAAATGTTCTATTTTATATAGGAAATACTATCGGCTTTTTTACCCTGTTCATATATTTTCATATATAACGGTTTCCCTTGATCGTTATAATATTTCCATTTTCCAAAGTAATACCAGTGGCGTTCAGTTTTAGAAATATCTAATTTTGTCTGCCCTCTTTCCATGATATTTCCATTGGAATAATATTTTTTGGTCTTTGTAATATCTTTTCTGACTTTATCTTTCTGATACATCTTTTTATCAAGAAATGTCTTCCAGGTTCCGACCTTTTCTCCTAGTTTATATTTTCCTATAGCAACAAGAGTTCCTTCGTCTGCAGAATATTCTTCTCTCCATTTTCCGTCTCTCTTATTAACATTATTCTGATCTTTTACGTACTGATTCATTTTAGTTTTACATGAAACTAAAACGAAACAACCTATTAAAATCAAAAACCGTATTTTCATATATATTATTCAGCTACAGAATCAGCAACCTCAGTAATGATAGATTCATCAGGTTTTAGTTGAATTCTTTTCGCACCTAATTTGGTGTAATATTTTTCCAATTTATTTAAGTGATCTTCGCTTGTTTCTTTGCCTTCTACATGCAGACTGTAATCACTCCAAATGCGGATAAAAAATAAATCTTTGACCAAAACCCTGTAATTCGATTGCTCAAAAGTCTTGGCGAGATAAGCATCAAGATCGTCTTTAGTTTTAAATTCATTTATAATAACTCCACCGTCACCTCTTTCTCCATTATTATAAATGAAGGCATATAACTTTTTGATCGACGAGCCAACTTCTTTTTCCTCAATTCTAGAAATAACATCGGGATTATCCGTCACAAAAGGTATCTGAGTGATCCCGATGTCTTTCATTTCTTTATTTATTTTAGCAGGTTTCATGCCTTGCAGTTCAACATTTTTAAGATCAAGATCCATAATGTTTTGCGCAAAGAAGCTTTGAAAACAAACAAAACCAATGATCAGCATTATTTTTTTCATAACCTGCTTTTTATATTTTAATTATTAAGAAATTACTCCTAGCTCCTTTCCTACTTTTTCAAAAGCAACGATTGCCTTATCCAAATGCGCTCTTGTATGCGCTGCAGAAAGCTGAACTCTGATTCTTGCTTTTCCTTTTGGTACAACAGGATAGAAGAATCCGATTACGTAAATTCCTTCATCCATTAATTTTTCGGCCATTTTCTGAGCTAACGGTGCATCATACAACATTACCGGAACGATTGCAGCGTCACCATCAGGAACATCAAAACCTCTAGCTTTCATTTCTGCTCTGAAATATTCTGCATTTTCCATTACCTGATCACGAAGAGAAGTATCATCCGAGATCATTTCCAATACTTTCAAAGCAGCACCAACGATTCCGGGAGCCAATGAATTGGAGAATAAATAAGGACGAGAACGTTGTCTCAACATATCGATGATCTCTTTTTTACCGGAAGTAAATCCTCCCAAAGCACCACCTAAAGCTTTTCCTAGCGTAGAAGTAATAATATCTACTCTACCCATCACTTCGTTGGCTTCGTGCGTTCCACGACCAGTTTTTCCGATGAAACCTGTTGCGTGAGAATCGTCAACCATCACCAAGGCATCATACTTATCAGCTAAATCACAAACTCCTTTCAAGTCTGCAACGATTCCGTCCATTGAGAAAACTCCATCTGTTACAATAATTTTGAAACGGTGATTTTTTTCAGAAGCAGCGATTAACTGAGCTTCCAAATCTGCCATATTGTTGTTTTTGTAACGGTATCTTGCCGCTTTACAAAGACGAACACCGTCGATGATCGAAGCGTGATTCAATTCATCTGAAATAATGGCATCTTCTTCTGTAAATAAAGGTTCGAAAACACCTCCGTTCGCATCAAAACATGCAGCATATAAAATAGTATCCTCAAGACCTAAGAATTCAGCAATTTTTTCTTCCAATTGCTTGTGAATATCCTGAGTTCCACAGATGAAACGTACAGAAGACATCCCGTAACCATGAGATTCGATCATGTACTGAGAAGCTTTCATCACTTCAGCATTATTTGATAATCCCAAATAATTGTTGGCACAGAAGTTCAACAGTTTTTTTCCGTTGGCTTCTATTTCCGCACTTTGCTGAGAAGTAATAATCCTTTCTCTTTTGAAAAGCCCGTCGTTCTCAATATTCTTAAGTTCGTTCTGTAAATTTTGAAGATATTTTTCAGAAATCATTTTTAGTAATTTTTTAGATGCGCTAATTTAAGAAAAAAAGCCATTTCATTATTATGAAACAGCTTTGTTATTTATAGATTCGGAAAATAAATTTTATATTAATACTTAATAAATTTAATATTCTTTTCTTTTACTGTGAAAATATAAGTTCCGGGAACCAATTCTGATATATTAATCGGTTTATTAGGCTGATAAATATCTTTTCTGACTAATTTTCCATCTACAAAATGAATTGTGAAATCTGTTGGCTTGTCAATTCCTTTTAAATACAATTCATTCTTCGCAGGATTTGGATATAATGAGAATTTATCTATATTTAAATCTGTAGTAGACAACGTATTATCTTGTGATACCGTAGAATTTCTCTCCAACATCTGGTATTCGTAATTAAACTGAACACTTGCTATCGGAAAAGTCACAGATTCCGTAAAATATTGATTGTTCGTTGTATTATTTAAAGCAAAATAAGCCGTTTCCCCTCCTGTTCCGGTCACTTTTATTGGAAGTGGCATTTCAAAAAAGCTTACTGTAGGGCTACTTTGTGTTTGTGAGGCTCTAAACGTCACCTGATTTCCGACCTGTCTCCATTTGATATTATAGGTAGGATATCCTTCTCCATACACCCAATCATTAAAAAATTCTGTAAAATTTCTTCCTGTAGATTGTAATAAAGAAGCGCTCAAATCTTGTGTTTTTGCATAATTATACGCTAAATTCGGTCTTGCATGATAATCTTTTAACGCCTGATAAAAAACGGTATCACCTAAAATCCATTTGATCATTCTTACAATATATCCGCCTTTTGCATAGGACAATCTACCACTGAAAATATCACCAATATTTCCTAATTTTGAATCCGGAACATACGTACTTCCGCCTGTTGCGCTGGTAATATAATCTTTCTGACCAGCCAAATAATTCATAAACTGAGCATTCGTCATTAATAATTTTTCATTAGCCACATGTTCACCGAATGTTGCAAAACCTTCGTTCAGCCAAATGTCATTCCATGCACCACAAGTTACTTTATCTCCAAACCATTGATGAGCTAGCTCGTGTGCGATTACAGTTTTATTCCAACCGCTCATAGAAGACATCGTTTGATGTTCCATACAAGTCCCTCCATATTGAAACTCCATGTGACCATATTTTTCATTTCTGAAAGGATATAGTCCAAAATAGGTTTCAAAGGTATTCATGATTTGTTTCGTCCAATCAATATCAGCCATAATAGATGGATTATTGGCAGAAGTCGGATATATATAATTCACAAAAGGAAATGGTGGATTTCCCATTGTATCATTCAATTTAACAAAATTAGTGATCGAAAGCGCAACCAAATACGCCGATGTTGGATACATTGTTCTCCAGAATGTTAGTTTCTGGCTCGCCGGAAGCGCTGTTTCAGACATTAATTTTCCATTGGCAGCGACACTGTATTGAGAGGGTGTTGTGATTTTAAAATCAAACCTGTCAATTTTATCATTCATGCTTTGTTTGGTCGGAAACCAGTCCTGCGCACCGTAAGGTTCATTTAATGTCGAAAGAATTGGCGTTCCGTTTTGAGAACCTGTGGCAAAAGCATTATTATTTGTAGCAGGAGGTCCTGCATACTGTATTGTTAAAGAATCCAGAACATTAGCCGGAAGAGAAGACTGAAAATCAATTTTCAGTTCCTTTGTAGGAAGCTGTTGAAAAACAAGATTGGTTCCATGATACTGAACCTGAGAAACCGTGAGAGTATTCGCCAAATCAAAATAAATACTGCTCATACTTTGAGTCGGTTTAAAATGCGAAGTCACCGAACCCGAAATATTATACACCGTTGGATTTAAAGTAACATCCATTCTCTGATACTGTAAATCGTAATTTAAAGTATTGGGATTGATGTTATAGGCAGTCATTTTATGTGCAAAAGATTTGGCTTCTTTTGCAATCAGCCCTTTCATATCTATATTTTGATCCTGAGTCTGACTATATAATTGTTGAAATGCTAAAACAGCCACAACTAGCAAATAAAATTTTCTCATATTCAGTACATTAGAATATCAAAGATAAAAAAAACCTTCTAATCATTGATTAAAAGGTTCTTATATTATTTAAAATAAAAATTTTTAAAGATCTAATGCTGGCTCTAGAATTTTTTCCATTCTTTTCTTCACCATATCAACCGATCCTGAATAATTATTAACTAAAAGCGAAAATACCAAAGTCTTCCCTGAATTAGTTTTCATATATCCAGCTAACGCTTTTACTTTATTTAAAGTTCCTGTTTTAGCGAAGATTTGTCCGTTTCCTGTTCCAACGAACATTCTTTTCAACGTTCCTGACTGTCCGCCAATCGGTAATGAAGTTAAATAAGTCTTATAATATTTTTCATCCATTAAAGATGTTAAATATTTAACCTGAGAAATCGGTGTTACATTATTACTTCTTGAAAGTCCGCTACCATCGATGTAATTTAATCCCATCATATCAAATCCTTCTGCCTTCAAGTGATTGGTTACTACTACTCTACCAGATTCTGAAGTCTGATCACCTTTACTCTGGAAACCTACAGTTTTCAATAAAGCTTCAGCTAAAGAATTATCACTGTGCTGATTCGTGTAATAAATAATATCACCTAGAGTCGGAGATTTATACGCTGAAACCAATTTTCTGCTTTCAGGATTGGCATCAGTTATTCTAGGAGTTACTTTACCAGTAACAGCCATTCCGCTTTTTACCATTGTAGCTCTTAAAGTATTTGCTAAATAAGCAGGTGCATCGGGTAATTTTGTTGTTAAAATTCCGTCACCTTCATATTTATCGGCAAAAACCATTTGACTGTTGTAAGGAGAAACATAGAAATATTTCTTCTCTCCTGAGAAACTGTTTCCTTTTTTAACGATCAGTTTTTCGTTGGCAGGATTAATTTCACGAGTTGTACCAACCGGCAAGTAGTAATTATTGTTCTCTAACCAAACAACATTTTCCGGAAGTCTCGAAATGTTACCTTTGAAAAGCGCTGTCTGAATAATAATATCACCATTTACCTTTTTGATTCCCTCACGAGACATCCCACTGATGAAGTCTGAAATAATATCTCTGTAAGAATAAGCTCCGGCCTTGTTTGTCCCTAAAGACGGGTCGCCACTGCCTACAACATACAGATTTCCATTTAAAACTCCATTTTCGTCAACATTTCCTGAGTATTCCAACTGAGTCATCCATCGATAATTTTCACCTAACAGGTTCAATGCTGTCTCAGTGGTTAATAATTTCGTTGTAGACGCTGGAACCAAAGGAGTATTTTCGTTGTACGAAGAAATTATCTTCTTCGTTTTCGGGTCATACACTACAAATCCCCAAGTTGCATTTTTCAGCACAGGATCTGCCATCATTGTGTTTACATTAATATCTACCAGCTCTTTAGCCGACAAAATCGTTTTCTCCACAACCGAAGTAATAGGAGAAGGCAAGTTTAAGCTACTTTTTTGATTGTCGTAAGCCTGAGAATAAAGAACGGTAGAAACAGTAGATTGAGCGAGGAATAAACCAGAAGCCAATACTGCTGCACTTGAAAGATATTTTCTGAAATTTACCATCTATTTTGTTTTTGTTTCTTATTTGATTCCTATAAAAACGATTTGTTAAAAATCATTCAATATAAGACTCAAACATTTAATCAACGTTCAAAAGTAGATATTATTGTAATAGGTTGGGCTTTTTCTGTCTATAAAAGACTGTAAATTATGTTAAAAATTGTTAAAAATCCACTAAAACGTCTTTTTTGATGCTTTGGTAAGCAGTGATTTCGTCAAATTCTTTCAAACTTAACAAAACCATCTCCTTAAATTTTTCATAGTTTTTCCCTCTTGGAAGCTTGAGCATAATTTGAAATTGATAGAGATTATTAAGTCTTGCAATCTGCGCTCTTTCAGGACCTAAAACACAGTCTTCGGGAAGATATTTCCTTAAAATAGAGCCTAAAAACTGAGAAGCACGATCAACCTTATCTTCTCTCCTATGTTTCATCTCGATCATAATCAGCTTTGTGAAAGGCGGATAATGGAATTTCTGACGTTCTGTGAGGAAATATTTATAGATCTTCGCAGTATTGTTCATCTTGATCAATTGAAAAACAGAATGATCCGGATTATAAGTCTGAATTAAAACCTTTCCTTTTCCGGAAACTCTTCCCGCTCTTCCTGAAACCTGAGTAATTAATTGATATGCTCTTTCCTCCGCTCTGAAATCCTGAACATATAATAAGGAATCCGCTTTTGGAATACCTACCAATTCTATATGATCAAAATCCAACCCTTTGGAAATCATCTGAGTACCAACTACAATATCTGTTTCGCGGTCTTCAATTTTTTCGTATAATTTTTCGTAGGCGAATTTCTTACGCATAGAGTCTACATCCATTCGGTCTACTTCATTTTCAGGGAAAATTTTAGAAATTTCTTCATGAATCTGCTCTACTCCAACTCCTTTTTCATTCAGTTTTTCAGAATGACATTTTGGGCAGGCTTTGGGCTTTGATGCTCTTTGACCGCAATAATGGCATTTCATTTCATTGGCAGCCTTATGGTACGTCATTACAACGTCACAATTGGAGCAGTAATTAACGTAGCCACAACTTTCACATTCAATAACATTGGCATAACCACGGCGGTTGTGTAGAATTATTGCCTGATTTTTATCGTCTAAAGTTCTCTGAAGTTCTTCAATTAGTCGCATGGAAAAATTTCCTGATACTTTTTTAGAATCCTGAGCTTCTTTAAAATTAATTAATTCAAATTCAGGCAAGTTGACATTTCCGAAACGCTCTGTCAGGAAAATATATTTCATTTTCCCTTTTCTTGCCCGATAATAACTTTCAACAGAAGGTGTTGCCGATCCCAAAATTACTCTTGCATCATAAAAATTCGCCAAAACCAACGCGGAATCTTTTCCATTAAAATAAGGAGTAAACTGTTTGTAAGCAGAATCATGTTCTTCATCAACAATAATTAATCCTAAATTTTGATACGGTAAAAACAAGGAATTTCGTGTTCCGATAAGAATTCGGATATCGTTTTGTTTGATTCTTCTCCAAACTTCTACGCGCTCAAAATCAGTCAGTTTCTGATGATAAAAACCGATTTGTCGACCGTATTTTTTTTCTAATCTTTGAGTGATTTGCTTGGTTAAAGAAATCTCAGGAAGTAAAAACAACACATTTTTTCCTTCATTGATGCATTCCTCAATTTTATCTAAATAAATATGGGTTTTTCCGGAAGAAGTAACGCCATGAAGCAACACGTTTTCTTTAGCTTCAAACGCTTCATCAACCTCAGCTTTTGCTACTTTCTGCAGTTCGGAAAGTTCTTCAATTTCTTCAATTTCGCCATCATAACTTTCGATTCGATCTTTCTGCATGTAATATTCTTCAATCAGATTTTTATCTGCTAAAGATTTGAAATGCGAGCTTCCAAAATTTCCATCTGCAAACAAGTCGGATTTCTTTATAAAACCTGATGGATCTTCGGTCTGTTTATCCAGAATAATAAGAAAAAGATCTTTTTGTTTTGGAGCTTTATTTAGCTTTGAAAGGATTTCCGTAAGATTTTGATTATTTAAAATCGATTGATTGATTCTTACATAAGCAACTTCCTTTGCCTTATATTTTTCCGTTATTTTTTCATCAATTTCAATGTATTGAAGATCAATAAGAGAATTGATGGTTTTAATAATATCTTTTTTTTGAATGAAGGCCTCAATATCTGTAAGGTTGATGAGCTGTCTTACTTCTAAGGCCTGAATGAGATACATTTCGTTCACATCCAAATTTTCAAAATCAACTTTAACGTTGGGTCTTAATTTTAAATAGGTTTCACTTTCCAGTTTCAAAGAAGATGGAAATGCGAAACGGTAAATTTCGCCAAGACCGCATAAATAATAGTCGGCAAGCCAGTTCCAGAAATTAATCTGCTCTTTCGGTAAAATCGGAGCATCATCCAACAAACTAATGACTTCTTTGGCAACAAAATTTTCAGGTTCGTTGTCATGAAGCTCAAAAACAAGTCCTGTATAAATTTTCTTTCCGCCAAAAGGAACCAAGACACGCATTCCGGTTTGAATTACAGACATCAGTTCTTCAGGAACTTTATACGTGAAAGAACCTTTTAAATTTAATGGTAAAACAATTTGGGCGTATTGCAAGGGAAAAATATTTAAAGTGTAAAATTAAATGTTTCTGTAGAGAACTGCAATTTTTTGTTGGAATCATTGCGAGGAACAACATTGAAAAGACGACAAATACCCTAGCCGCGATTGAAACGACATCCTTTTTTGTTGCGGCCGGAGCGAAGCGGAGGCCGTAACAAAAAAGATACAGTGGAAAGCGGGAAATTGCTCCTGAAAAATAAACAATGAGTAATAGGAAATGAGTAATAGATTCTTCACTACGCTATGCTTCGTTCTGAATGACACAGTTTAAGTTTAATTAAAAATCAGAAAACATATTCAATAATATGATACCAAATTGCTGTTGTAAAAAATCCTACAATTATGCTGAATCCTATCGTTAAATTTGTCAGTTTCGTATTTAATCTGAATTGTTCGGCAATAATACTGGCTGTAACAACTGCCGGCATTGCGGCTTCGAAAATGGTGATTTTTGCAATGTTCCCTTTTATTCCTAACAATAAAGCCAATCCAAGCATGATTGCAGGAGCCAAAATCAATTTATACAGCATCGAAACTGACATTTGGGGAATTAATTTTCTCCAACCATTAAATTTTAACTGTAAGCCAACCGAAAACAGCGCCAACGGACTTACCGTTGCTGCGAGTTTGTCAAAAAGTGGTTCTGCTAACGTGAAATCAATGAACTGAGATAAAACGATAGCCGCAATGCAACCAACAAGCGGCGGAAAAGTGATCAATCTTTTTAAAATAAATTTTGCACTTACTTGTCCCGATTTACTTCCTCCTCTCACTGCTGCAATGATTCCCAGTGTTGAAAGCGAAAAAAACATAGTTTGATCACAGACAATCGCGATACTCAAAAGACTCTCCCCATAAAAAGCCGAGACTAATGGAAATCCTATAAATGAGGTATTGCTGTAACCACTTATCAGCTCCAATGTGCTTCTTGATCGTCCTGAATAGCCTTTGCTTTTGCTGTAAAGCATCATGAAAAAGAAGCAAAAAACTGCCGTCAAAAAAGTGGCTGCAATCGGAAAAAGCATTTCTGTTGTCCAATGAACTTTTGGTAAATATTTGAATGAAACTGCCGGAAGCGCCAGATACAAAATCCAGGTATTGATACCTTTGTGGGCATCTGGATGGATAAATTTTGTTGATTTAAGAATCATTCCTGCCAAAATGCATACTGCGATCAGAACAAAATTTACCATGTGTGAGAAATATTGTACAAATTTACAGTTGATTTTTGAGTTGAGAATGAAAACTGGTATTTTTTACATAGCTTTTGGTGTTTTGACCAAGAAATAATCTAAATAGGTTAAAGTCTTTGACTCCGCTCAGACTGACAATTCTAATACTAGCTTTTTAATTAAACATAAAGATCAGCCATTGTCAGTCTGAGCGGAGTTGAAAACTTTTTCACTTAATGATACTATTAATTCATTGTATCCCAAAGACTTAATACCTCAACTTTTTCCAAAGGTTTTGAAAGGGTAATTCTTTTTGAAGTTTTTGGAAGTAAATCAAAGAAATTGTCACTGAAATGTGTACCTCCTATTAAATAAACATCTTTTGCTAAAATGTCTGTGGAAATATCAATTTCTGTTGGAGAAATTTTCTTGATTTGAATGTTTGGTTTTGATAGCTTTAAATCTTTCGGTTTGGAGAAGAAATAATTGTTTTGAGTGATGATTTTCTGTTTTTCATCTTTTAAAGTTAGTCGTAAAAAGACTTCATTCTTATTGGAATTGGAGAGTAAATTTTTAATTTCAATTGGTTCGAATTTTAAAATTTCTTCTAAAGTTTTTCCATTTGAAACGACTTTTTTATTTAAAATTTCACCATTAAATTTTATAACCTGAATTTCTAGATTTACATTTTCAAATTTATTCAAATTATCATTAATAGCGTAAAAAATTACAGTTTCATCTTTCTCATCCGTTAAAATCACCTGATTTTCAAAGCTTCTTTTGATCTGATAATGCAATGCTTTCCAGTTTCCTAAATAATCGATTGACGACCATGAAACTACCGGCCAACAATCATTTAACTGCCAATATAAAGTTCCCATATTGTAAGGTTTTGCACGGCGGTGAGCTTCAATGGCAATCTGCATTCCGCGGGCTTGAAGTAACTGAGAAACGTAATTATATTTCACAAAATCTGTCGGAACATTATAGTCTCGTTTCATATACGAATTGATAATTTCCCAGCCTCTTGCATGCTTTTCGTGAGCTTTAATTGTCCCGTTTTCCAAGCTTAAATTAGGAACTCCAGAAAACATAGATTTTGTTATTTCTAACGTCGGCATTCCCTGAAAACCGTATTCTGAAGCAAATCTTGGAACTTTTTCGTTGTAAATTTCAAACGGTTGCTCTCCCCACCAAACGCCCCAATAATGGGAATCTCCTTCTGTCAGACTTTCTTTGTGTCCCCAACCAATCGATGGTGAACTTGGCAAATAGATATTTTTATCGGCCGTTAAGTTTTCTTTTAACGTGTTGGGAATTAATTCATGGAAAACATTTTTATAGTCTTTCCAAACCTGCAGAGAATCCTCTTTTGAATATTTGAATTGTTTTTGATAACCCCAATTGACAATCGCTTCATCAATTTCGTTATTTCCGCACCATAGAGCAATCGACGCGTGATTTTGAAGTCGGTTAACCTGATCTTTCACTTCTTCTTTTACATTGTTTAAAAATGCTTCATCAGACGGATAAAAGCTTCCCGCAAACATAAAATCCTGCCATACCAAAATTCCATTTTCGTCGCAGGCTTTGTAGAATTCATCATCTTCGTAAATTCCGCCACCCCAGACACGAATCATATTCATGTTCGCTTCTTTAGAGTCTTTGATGAGCTTTTGATACTTTTCTTTGCTAATTCTTGGCAAAAAACTATCTGATGGAATCCAGTTTGTACCTTTTGCATACATTGGATTTCCATTGACTTTAAAGTAAAAAGATTTTCCTTTTGCATCTTTTTCCTGAATTAGTTCTATGGTTCTTAAGCCAATTCTTTCCGTTTTATTATCTACAATTTTTGAATCTTTTTGTAGAGAAATTTTAATATCATATAAATTCGGATTGCCCCAACCATTCGGCTGCCAAAGTTTTGGATTGTTGATTGTAAAAGGAATCTTAATTATATTTTTTCCTTTTTTTAATTGAAAAATATTTGATTGATTATTAATTAAAATAGAATATTTTCCTTCTTTTTTAGCAACAATTTCGGTTTGAATATTTAATTCTGCTTTTTGTTTTGTTAAATTTTTCTGCTCGATTTTTACATTTTCAAGTTTGGCGTTATTCCAGAAATTCAACTTAACATCTTTCCAGATTCCGGCTGTAACTAATCTCGGCCCCCAATCCCATCCGAATTGATATTGCGCTTTTCTCACAAAACTTCTTGGAGATTCCGGCATTGTAAAAGGGACTTTTTTTGCTAATTCTTTTCCGACATTCACAGCTGATTTGAATTTAATTTGCAATAAATTATTTCCAATCATTAAATTTTGCTTAATCGGAATTTCCCATTTTCTGAACATATTATCCGTTTTCTTCAGCAGTTTTCCGTTCAGATAAATTTCTGAAAACGTATCCAATCCATTAAAAATCAAATCAATATTCTGATTTTCTAATTCTTTTGATGAAATTGTAAATGAAGTCTGATAATCCCAGTCTTCATTTTCTATCCATTGAACTTTCTTTTCATTTTCATCTTTGTAAGGATCAGGAATGATTTTATGAGTCATCAAATCTAAATGAACCGTTCCTGGGACTGTGGCGCTCAGCCACTTTTGTTCCTTTGAGTTTTTGAACTGCCAGTTTTCAGAAGATAAATTTCGTTCTGAAAATTGTGCAAATAGGATATTTTGAATGAAAAGGAAAGCAAAAAGGATCGTTTTGTTCATTACAAGTTATTTACAATTCTATGAATTCCGTCTTTAATAAGAGGAGTATTAAAATTAATAAGAAGTCCAAGTTTTAAATTTGTCAATTTCAAATAGGTTAGCAATTGAGCTTTAAAAACTGAATGCATTTCTAATACAGCTTTTACTTCAATTATAACTTTATTTTCCACAAGCAAATCAATCTTGTAAGCATTTTCAATATTCACTTCTTTATATTGTAAAGGCAGATAAATTTGTTGTTTTATATCGAATCCTAATGTTTTCAATTCATAGGCTAGGGCTAATTCGTATGTACTTTCTAATAAACCTACTCCAAGATTTTTATGTACTTCGATCGCTGATCCTATGATCTTATAGGATAATTCATTTTCTTTCATTTGTGTGTTTTTATATATTTTTTAACGCAAAGTTTTATTCTATTATATTCAACATTTTTAAGTGAGCCAAGATTTAATCAATTAAAATTGATTTGATGAAGCGAATGTTTTATCCATATCGCTTAATCAGCGACTTTGTCGCAATACTTTGCTTCCTTAAAATATTTACACTAACAATAAAAATCTTTGCGTTAAAATTATTAAGAATTATCTATTTTTCAAAGCTACAACCTCATCAGCATTCGCAAAACCACTACCATCAGTAATCGCAGAAGAATGGAAATATTCAGCTTTTGTAATTCCTCTGATTTCTTCAATATTTGTTGAGCGAAGTCCGCCACCGACAAGAATTTCGATTCTCCCGTTGGACAATTCAACTAATTTTTTCAAATTTTCTTTCCCTTCAGAAACATTTGGTTTTTGACCTGAAGTAAGAATTGTTTTAAAACCACAGTCAATTACTTTTTCTAAAGAATTTTCCAGATTTTTTGCCCTGTCAAAAGCACGGTGAAAAGTACACGGAAGAGGATTTGCTAATTCTATTAAAGCTTTATTTTGTTCCATATTAACCTCATCATTTTCATCTAAAATCCCGAAAACAAAACCGTCAACATTTAAAGATTTCATTTGAATCAATTCGGATTTCATTTGTTCAAATTCAGCATCAGAATAGGTAAAATCTCCACCGCGAGGTCGAATCATTACAAAAATCGGAATGTTTATTTTATCTCTAAGTTGTTTTATTATTTCAAAATTTGGTGTTGTTCCACCTTCGCTTAATCCGTCGCACAATTCTATTCTGTCGGCTCCGTTTTCAAAAGCAATGATTGCTGATTCTGGATTGAAGCACGCTATTTCTATTTTTGACATTTAGGGTTTAGGGTTTAGGGTTTAGGGTTTAGGGTTTAGGGTTTAGGGTTTAACAAAATTAATTTCTAATTTCTTAATCTATTTCAAAGCAAATTCAGGTTTTTCCAAGCGATTTCCTTTTTGGTCGTAAACAGCATAATTAAATCCATCCTGAATACAATACGAACCATATTCCCCTTTTTTATTAATGGCAATAAAACCAACCTGAATATCTTTTAAATTCTTATTTCTTCTCTTCGTAATCTGTACAATTCTTTCAACTGCTTCTTTGCAAGCCTGTTGAGGCTTTTTTCCTTGTCGCATTAATTCCACCACAAGATGAGTACCAACCATTCTGATTACTTCTTCACCATGACCTGTTGCCGTTGCTGCACCTACCTCATTATCAACAAATAAACCGGCTCCGATAATTGGTGAATCTCCTACCCTTCCGTGCATCTTGAAAGCCATTCCGCTGGTTGTACAAGCTCCGGAAAGATTTCCTTGCGCATCCAAAGCGATCATTCCAATTGTGTCATGATTTTCAATGTTTACGATGGGTTGGTATTTGCTGTCTTTTAACCATTCTTTCCATTCTTTTTCGGATTCTGGGGTTAAAATATTTTCTTTTTTAAAACCTTGGGAAACTGCAAATTGCAAAGCACCATCGCCTACTAACATTACGTGTGGTGTTTTTTCCATCACAGCTCTGGCAACTGAAATTGGGTTTTTAATATTTTCAATACATGCAACCGAGCCGATATTATAATTTTCATCCATAATACAGGCATCCAGCGTTACTCTTCCGTCTCTGTCGGGACGACCGCCGTAACCAACACTTCTTTCAGTCGGGTCATTTTCAACCAAGCGAACGCCTTTTTCCACTGCATCCAAAGCTCGTCCGCCTTTGCCTAAAATCGTCCAAGCTTCTTCATTGGCTTTTAACCCAAAGTTCCAGGTTGAAAGTACGATCGGTTTATTTACAATTTTATTACTTGTTTCAGGTAAATCTTTAGCGATTAAATCCAATGGATTCAACAATAAAGCTGAAGATGCCAAGGCTGTATTTTTTAGAAATTTTCTTCTAGAGTTCATAGTTTTTTTATAATATTTGGTTGCAGGTTTTTAAAAAATTATTTAATTTTTCAACCACAAAAGTTACAAAAGATTAACACTTTAGTTATTTTAAGTTGCTCATTAAACTACAAATAAGAACACATAAGTCAAAAATCTTTGATTTTTCCTTTTAGAGACTTTTGCTTTCTCAAAATTAAATTTTAATAAACCACTAATATCTTTTGTGGTTAAAAAATATATTAATTTGCTCCGATTTCATCAACAAAAAGCCATGCTTTTGAGTCCGCTCCAGCGTTTCCGGCTGGGATAATTCCTGCGTTTTCTATTTTAATTTTAATATATTTTGAGTTTTGATTTCCTACATTTAATTTAATCTTTCCTTTTGCATTCTGGATTTCGTCTTTTCCGATTTCTTTAATCATTTTGAAATTTTTATTATCATCAGAAACGAAAATCTGTGCTGATTTTGCCATGTGAATCCAGCTTCCCTTATTTTCTAATGTATTAAAATAGATTTCTGAAAATTGAGTTTTATTTCCTAAATCAATCGTTGCTACAACATCTTTTCCTTGGAAACCCAGCCATGTTTTTCCTAACTGTCTTTGATTTCCAATAATTCCATCAATTAAAGTAAAGGCTCCACCAAAAGAATAATTTTCGCTAGGTTGCTGTTCTAACGTAATATTTTTTCCTGTAGTCTTTGAAGTTGTAAATTGTTGAGAAGAAATTGCACTTTTCAATTGTCCGTTTTCAAAATAAGCCGATTTAATGGTCATTGATTTTGAAACAGGAATCGGATTTTGATATGCCTGAGAATTTGCAGTCGGATCCGTTCCGTCTAAAGTATATCGGATTCCGCTTGGGTTTTGTGAAGTTGAAAGTTCATAAGAGACTCCATTATTATTCGGAATTACTTTTCCTGAAACGTTGTAAATGCTTTTTGCATAATTCACGTTCATTTTATCCAACACTTTGAACTCGTTGATCACTCTTCCTTCAAATTCTTTATAATTTTTAGGATCAGACGTTCCCCAACCAACTTCCGAAAGTGCCATTAATCTTGGGAAAATCATGTATTGAACCTGTTTAAAATCTTCAATATATTCTGTCCATAAATTCGCCTGAACTCCTAAAATATATTTTGCTTGTTCAGCATTTAATTCTGTCGGAATCGGGTTATAAGAATAGACTTTATCCAAAGGTGTAAATCCACCAAAAGCGTTGGGCTCAGATTGCGGATCTCCCTGATAATGATCAAAATAACAAAAAGACCCGGGAGTCATTACGGCAAAATGTTTTGATTTTGCAGCTTCAATTCCACCATTTACGCCTGTCCAACTCATTACGGCAGCGTTTGGCGCTAATCCACCTTCTAAAATCTCGTCCCAGCCGATAATCTTTCTGCCTTTTTTGTTGACATATTTTTCAATTCTGTGGATAAAATAACTTTGTAAACCGTGTTCATCCTTCAAATTATTTTTCTTGATTAATTCCTGACAATGAGCACATTCCTTCCATCTTGTTTTCGGGCATTCATCACCACCGATGTGAATATATTGTGACGGAAAAAGGGCAATAACTTCATCTAAAACATTCTCTAAAAACTTGAAAGTTTCATCTTTCGGACAAAAAACATCATCAAAAACCCCCCATTTTGTTGCGGGCTCAAAAGGTCTTTTGGTACAAGCCAATTCAGGATACGCAGCCAATGCAGCCAACGCATGACCGGGCATTTCAATTTCAGGAACTACTGTGATGTGTCGATCCATAGCATATTTCACAACATCTTTTATTTGATCTTGAGTATAAAAATAAGGCCCGTAAGGTTTTCCGTCGAAAGTATTATCAACGTAAGCTCCGATCATTGATTCTTTACGTTTCGAACCTATTTGTGTTAATTTCGGATATTTTTTAATTTCTATTCTCCAACCCTGATCGTCCGTTAAATGCCAATGAAATGTATTCAATTTATACATCGCTAAATAATCGATGTACTGCTTCACTTCCTCAACGGTGAAAAAATGACGGCAAACATCCAAATGCATTCCGCGCCATGCAAATTTGGGTTGATCTTCAATTTTTAAGGCTGGAATTTGTTTATCTGTTTTATGATCTTCAAATAATTGAATCAATGTTTGAAGCTCTAAAAAATATCCCTGTTTTGTATAAGATTTAATTAAAATCTGTTTTGAACTGATTTCTAGCAAGTAAAACTCATCATTTTGTTGAAGATTAGTCGATTTTGGTAACTGAGAATATACCAAATCAGCCTCTGATTTGCCTGAATTTTGAAATTTAAGATTTGATCCTAACTTCTTTTTTAAATATTCTGTTTCCTCTTTCGGTAAATCACTATTTAACATAATAATGTCCGGAATAGTAAAATTTCCCTCATTTATTTGAACTTTTTGAGGGTATGGAATTAAATTCAGTTTTTTTTGAGAAAAAATTGTAGTTGAAACTAATATAAAAAACACTAAAAGAGCTCGTATCATTGGATTTGATTAAGGTTTTAGCTAATATAATTATTTTCTGAAAACTTCAACAACCTTTTTAACTTATTAAAAAATAAATCATCTAATTTTGCAGAAAAATATACAATGAGAAAAACAATTTTATTAGCCGGCGTACTGCTATTTTCAGTTTCTGCACAGGCGCAAATTTTAGATATTATAAAATCTACAGTAAAAGATAAAACAGGTGTTGACCTTAATAATCCTGTAAAAACAAACACGACAACCTCGACTACGACGACAACTCCTACAAAATCTACTTCTACATCTCCTATCAATTTAGGTAGCCTAACTTCTACTCAAATTTCATCGGGATTAAAGGAAGCTTTAAACCTTGGGGTAACTGAAGGAGTGAAAAAATTAGCTGTAACAGACGGATTTTTCAAAAATGAAGCCGTAAAAATTTTAATGCCTGAAAAACTTAGAAAAATTGACACTACACTTCGCGCCATCGGATTGGGAAGTTTAGCTGATCAAGGGGTGAAATTGTTGAACAGAGCTGCCGAAGATGCCGTGACAGAAGCCACACCTATTTTCGCCAATGCAATTACATCGATGACGATTACGGATGCAAAAAATATTTTATTAGGATCTAATAACGCTGCAACAACTTATTTGCAGGGAAAAACTCAAAGTCAATTGTTTACTGCTTTTCAGCCGAAAGTAAAAGCTTCGTTAGGAAAAGTGGGCGCTGATTCGGTTTGGAAAAGTATCATTACAAAGTACAATACCTTCACCGGACAAGCTGTAACAACGGATATTAATGAATATGTTACCACGGAAACTATCAACGGAGTTTTTAAAATGGTAGCACAAAAAGAAAGCGGAATCAGAGATACACCTGCTATGAGAACAACTTCTATTTTACAGAAGGTTTTTGGAGCGCAGGACGGTAAATAAACCTCTTTCTCTATATTTAATAAATCTTATACATATTAACTCTGCTCATATTGGCAGAGTTTTTTTGTTTCTTTTCTTTAGAAATTTATTTCCTAAAAGATACCACAATACGTATTTAATAACTCTAAAAATGACCTTTTTTTAAAGTGTTTAATAAACTTTAACTTAAAAATAAATCACTTAATATTGAATATTTTTCAAATATTAAGTGAAATTGATAGATTACTTTTATTATTTAGTGTTAATTTATTTATTTTTTATTGAATAAAACACATTATCATTTATAAGTTAACAATCAGTAAATCAATAATAAAAACTGGTAATTATATGGGGTTTCTTTTTGTTTTATTTTTTAATTTTGCAGAAACTAATCATTATGACATTCAATGAAGCTTTAAGGAGTAAGAAAAAATTCATTACCAGTTCTAGCAATTTTATGCAAACTATTTATCATTGTTTAATAATTCCTACTATAGAAGAAGAGGCTACAAAATATATTACCGATTTTAAAAATTCACCATCATCGTTTATAGATGAAAGCTGTAAACTTTACAGTTCAAATGCAGATTTTAAATTATGGATAATTCCAATAAAGGATTTTAAGCATAGCCATGAGAAGGTAATGGTAAAAATATCAGAATAATTTATTCACCTTCATTATAATATAGAGCTAAAAAAACCTTGTCAGTGACAAGGTTTTCGTTTTATTTAGAATTGCATTTCAGGAATTTCACCTTCAATGATCAGATCTGCTTCTGTAGATTTTATAATATGTTCTACTGAGATTCCCGGCGCTCTTTCCACCAATTTGAAACCTCCAGGGGTAACGTCTAAAACAGCTAATTCTGTTACTACCCTTTTCACACAGTTTACACCGGTTAATGGAAGTGTACATTTTTTTAAGATTTTGCTTTCTCCAGCTTTATTTACGTGCATCATCGCAACGATAATATTTTCTGCAGAAGCTACCAAATCCATGGCACCGCCCATCCCTTTTACCATTTTTCCCGGGATTTTCCAGTTGGCAATGTCTCCATTTTCTGAAACTTCCATTGCTCCAAGAATAGTAAGATCTACCTTCTGACCTCTGATCATCCCGAAACTGAATGCAGAGTCGAAGAATGAACCACCTTCTAAAATCGTGATCGTTTGTTTTCCGGCGTTGATGACATCTGCATCTTCCTCGCCTTCAAAAGGGAAAGGTCCCATTCCCAACACTCCGTTTTCACTTTGAAATTCTACGGAAATACCGTCTGGAACGTAGTTAGCGACCAAAGTGGGAATTCCTATTCCAAGGTTTACGTAGTAACGGTCTTTGAGTTCTTTTGAAATTCTTTTAGCAATTTGTTCTTTTGTGAGCATATTAAAAACTTAGACTGCAATTTAAATATTTTCACTTGAATACAAAAGGGCTTTATTATTCAAAATTATTAACATCGTAAGTCAAAATAATATCTTTAATTTTGCAACATTATTTAGACTAATGAAAATACTTTTAAAATATCTTAAGCCTTACAAATGGTTGATTGCCTTTTCTTTATTTTTGGCAACCATTAATCAGGTTTTCTCTTTATTTGCTCCGGCCATTACAGGTAATATCCTTGATAAACTAGTTACGCATCCTAACTTTTTTGATAAAGAAAAACTTCTACCGAGAAATATGGATCAATATCTATATGGAGAAGGAATTTATCACGGTGTATTCTACTTCTTAACGTTACTTATCGGAACAGCGATGGTAAGCCGAATTGCGAAAGCTTTTCAGGATTATGCGGTAAGTGTGATTACTCAAAAGTTTGGTGCGAAAATCTTTACAGATGGTTTAAAACATTCAATGGCGTTGCCTTATCAGGAATTTGAGGATCAGAGAAGTGGTGAAACACTATCGATTTTAACGAAAGTAAGAGAAGATACTGTGAAATTTATCACTAGCTTTATTAATATTTTCTTCGGGATTTTGGTGAGTATTATTTTCGTTTCAGTGTATGCAATTCGTCTGCACTGGTCGATTATGCCTGTTTATATTTGCGGAATTTTTCTGATTGCATTTATCACTAATTTATTAAGTAAAAGAATAAAAAGTATTCAGAAAAATATTGTTTCGGAAACTACAGCTTTAGCAGGAAGTACAACGGAAAGTTTAAGAAATATCGAAATTGTTAAAAGTTTAGGATTAACGAATCAGGAAGTTATCCGTTTGAATAACAATACGTACAAGATTCTTGGACTTGAACTTAGAAAGGTTAAAAGCATCCGTTCTTTAAGTTTTATTCAGGGAACGATGGTGAATTTTCTTCAACAGTTGATTACCATGACTTTGTTATTATTAATTTTTAAAAATATCGTTACTCCAGGACAATACTTGTCTCTTATGTTTTATGGATTCTTCATTTTTGGCCCGATGCAGGAAATCGGGAATATCATTATTTCTTATCGTGAGGCCGAAGCTTCTCTATTTAATTTTGATAATTTAATGAAAAAAGATGTGGAAGAAAAACCACTTCATCCAAAACAAATTGGTGCTATTGAAGAATTGGAGTTTAAACACGTTTCTTTCAAGCATCAATCAGCTCAATATAAAGCGTTAAATAATATCTCTTTTGATGTTAAAAACGGAGAAACCATCGCTTTTGTTGGGCCAAGTGGTTCAGGAAAAAGTACGTTGGTCAAATTACTGGTTGGATTGTACAGACCTCAGGAAGGAAATATTTTTTACAATTCTATTAATGGAAAAGAATTTGATTTTGATGAACTGAGAAATCAAATCGGTTTTGTAACCCAAGATACCCAACTTTTTGCAGGAACGATCAAAGAAAATCTTCTTTTTGTAAATCCCAATGCTACAGAAGTCGACTTGGAAATTGCTTTACAAAAATCAAGCTGTACTGCATTACTGGAAAGAGCAGAAAAAGGTATTATGACCGTTATCGGCGAAGGCGGACTGAAATTAAGTGGCGGTGAAAAACAAAGAATTGCCATCGCAAGAGCGCTTTTAAGAAAGCCACATTTATTGATTTTTGATGAAGCAACTTCAGCGCTGGACAGTATTACTGAAGAAGAAATAACTTCTACCATAAAAGATATTTCTAAAGAAAAAGAACAAATTACCGTTCTTATTGCGCACCGATTAAGTACGATTATGCATGCAGATAGAATTTATGTCCTTGAACGCGGACAAATCATAGAAATGGGCTCTCATGATAATTTGATTGCCGAAAAAGGATTATACTACGCCATGTGGAGACAACAAATCGGAGAAAGAAAAATGCTTATTTCACCAGAATCATAACATAATCAAAGCGCTGAATTATTTCAGCGCTTTTGTTTTTATCTTAAATATTTTTTGAGAAAGTTATTCTTTCGTTCTTACTGTTCTCTGCTCAATTCTTTTTTCAAATTTTTCTCCCTGAAAAATTCTTTGAATCATAATTCCCGGAATATGAATTTGGTTTGGATCTAATTCTCCCGGTTCTACCAACTCTTCTACTTCAGCAATCGTAATTTTTGCAGCACCAGCCATTGGATGGTTGAAATTTCTTGCAGATCCTTTGAAAATAAGGTTTCCAGCATGATCGCCTTTCCAAGCTTTAACGATAGAAAAATCTGCTTCGTAAGCGTGTTCTAAAATATGAGGTTTTCCGTGAAAATCTTTTACTTCTTTCCCTTCTGCAACTTCAGTTCCGAAACCAGCAGGGGTATAAAAAGCAGGAATTCCAGCCTGAGCCGCTCTGCATTTTTCAGCAAGAGTTCCCTGTGGAGTTAATTCAACGTCTAATTCTCCTGAAAGCATCTGTCTTTCAAACTCAGCATTTTCCCCTACATAAGAAGAAATCATCTTCTTGATTTGTCTTTTATGAAGCAATAATCCCAATCCGAAATCATCAACACCTGCATTATTTGAAATACATGTTAAATCCTTTACATCGCTTTCTACCAAAGCATTAATTGAGTTTTCAGGAATTCCGCAAAGTCCAAAACCGCCCAACATTAAAGTCATTCCATCCTTAATTCCGTCGATGGCTTCCTTTGCATTTTTTACTCTTTTATCTATCATGAAATATTAGATTTTTCTGTTGGCTAAATTTAATAATTTTTCTCATAACTACAGTATCAAGGAATTTATTTGAATTTTTATCTAAGTTTTTATACATTTGGCAATCATACATTATGTTAAATCCCTCTACAACATAAAATTTTTAATTAATAATAAATACAAAATGGAAAAAGAAAATCTAGTTAAAGTCGGCGACGTATTTTATGTAATCTGCAGAATAAGCATCGGTTTATTTTTCTTTATTACAGGTTTCAATAAGTTATTTCATCCTGTTTTTCAAGGATATATGTTGAAAACTATTACAAGTCTGGGCTTTTCAAACCCTCAGTTTATGGCCAATTTTGTTGCCTTTAATGAAATGTTCTGGGGATTATTGTTGCTTTTGGGACTGCTGACAAGATTGAGTTCGTTTGCTTTAATAGTTGTGATGCTTGTTGCACTTTTTACGAAAGATATTCATTCTATTCCGACAGAATTAATTCCAATTGATCCTAAAGTCGGGAATCATCCGATGGATGATTTTACGTGGCTGACTTATTTCTTTTATCTTCCGCAGGTTTTATATATTATGATTCTAGGATTATTTTCATTGTATGGTTACAAAGCTTTTGGTATTGATAGATTTATTAAACGAAAAAAAACAGATCCTTATATATAACAGAAAAGCAGGAATTAATTTTCCTGCTTTTATTGTTAAGTTAAATAATCTTATTATCTATTGCAAAAGAAAGAGCCTCTGTAAAATTTTTAACTCCAAAAGCATCAAAAATCTTTCTTCTGTAATATTTTACGGTATCTGATGAAACAAATACTCTTTCGGCAATCTGATTGATGGTTAATCCCTGAGCGTATAATCGGAGTATTTCTAATTCTTTTTCTTTAAGTTTTGATTTATTTTCGGTAATCCAAACTTTTTCTAACAGATCTAATTTCCAAAATACATCAGAACCTTGTTTATGTATGGCTACATTTCCCGCGTTTTTATTATGTGAAATAGACACGATACATAATGATTTCCAGACAGATCCATTTTCACTAAGAAAAAGAGGCGTTAATTTATGGTTAATAAGAATCGGTTTATCATATTTACCTTTCAAATGAAAATCATAGGAAATACTGTATAATTTTCGTTCATCGTTTTTAGGTAATTGATCATAAAAATCAAATCCAAGATCATTAATCAGGCTCAACAATTCCAGGTCTTCTTTGGGTACATTTTTAAAATAAAATTCATACCCCATTTCAAGAACTTCTCCGGAAGAATATCCTGATAAAAACAATGGATTATCCGAGACATATTCAAATTTCATGGTTTCGTAATCAATAACATAAACACTTTGATACGTTATTTTAGCAAAAGATTTTACGACTTCCAGATAATTACCAAACTGAAGTTGATCCTCGTTAGATATTGCATTTATTTTATTTCGATTGAATAATGAGTGCTTTTCATTTTCCATCTGATAAAAATACCAAAAAACTAAACAAAAGTGTAAAGTGTTTTTAAAATCAATTATCTTTTTTTGTATTTAAAATTTAAACTAGCCATGAGTGAAGAATTTTGTACCAATTGTAAGCAAAACCTAAAACCCAAAAGAATCGACGGGCACTACATCCTCCACGAAATTGAACACGTCTTACATTTTGATAGAGGTATTTTATACACCGTACGGGAATTATTAATAAGACCCGGAGAAAATATTAAAAATTTCATCAATGAAAACCGAAGCAGACTTGTAAAGCCTATCATATTTATTATTGTTACATCCCTAATTTACACGCTCATCAATCATTTTTTTCATATCGAACAAAGCTATATAAAAATTGATGGAGCAAAAGATACGCAGTTCAATGCCATTAATAATTGGGTTCAAAGTCATTATGGATATTCCAATATCATAATGGGAGGATTTATTGCTTTTTGGTTAAAAATATTTTTCAAAAAATATGATTATAATTTCTTTGAAATATTAATCCTCCTCTGTTTTATTCTTGGAATGGAAATGCTGATGTTTTCTGTTTTTGCCATTTTTGAAGGGGTAACAAAATATCATCTCATGCAAATTGCCGCAGTGATCGTGTTTGCCTATTTTTCTTGGGCAGTTGGGCAATTTTTCGATAAAAACAGAGTAGCCAGTTATTTTAAAGCCCTTGTTTCCTATATATTGGGAATGCTCACATTTGGTATTTCGATAATGATTTTGGGGATTTTACTCAACATAATCGCAAAATAATAAACCTAATCAACACCATAAATGTAATGCCTATTTACTTTCAATTTTTAGTAAATAGAAAAAGCGAGAAAATTATTTCTCGCTTTTGTTGTACTATTTGATTTGAAATTTTACTGAATAATTAATTTTAAAGTGAATAATTTTCTTGTGTGAACTTTCACAAAATACACTCCTTTTGGAAGGTTTTCATTCACCAAAGAAAATCTTTGATTGTTGATATTTTTAGATTCATACAATAGATCTCCATTGGCAGAAAGTAATTCAATTTTATCAATTGGATAATCACTTTTTATGAATGTAGGCTGACCAGGTTTTGTAGGATTTGGATACAGAACTACGTTTTTAGTTGTATTGTTATGAACTTCATCCATACCTAACGTTGGCCCCGAAACCTGAAACTGCACTCTGTTTGAAACTTCCGTATAAGAATCATTGGTAAACATTACCATATAATAATTCCCCGGTGTCGCAGGAATTGCTGTTCCCTGAATTGTTTTTGTTCCTTGCGTAACCCCATCAAAATAGGTATAAGAAACAAAATTATCATCCGGAGTCTGGATATTTTGAGGATAAATTCCCAACCAATCCTTGATAATTCCCGGAGAATCCGTCCACGAAGCAGTGATGCTTTCACCTAAAGTATAAACCGGTTTGTTCGTCCAAAGTTCGGTAACAATGTCTCCCACTTTAAAGAAAACTTTCTCACCAATTGTTGTATATGCATCTTCAAGCAAATAGGTAGCGTAATAATATCCTTTCGGAAGTCCTGTGAAATTAAGCGCTCCTGAAGCTGTTGTTACATAATCCCATTTGATTGAAGTATTCGTTCCGGGAGTTTGTCCCATTTTGTAAATTCCGATCCAGTCTTTTACTAAATTTGGACCGTTGCTGAAATTAATTGTTACTGTTCCGCCCACAGGATAAGTATCTGCAGAAGCCTGTAATACAACTTTTGGCCCTACGTAGAAATTTTTTCTTGGCGTAATTTCCGTGTAACCATTATTAGCGAAAAATCCAGCGTAATATTGACCTTTATTAGGCAAACCATTCGTGAAAAGAGCTGTTCCGGCAGTTTGTCCATTAGTATAGATAAAACCTTGAGACGTTACTCCTGCAGGGCTTTGACCTTTTTTATAGATACCAACCCAATCCTGCTGATTTCCGGGGCCTCCTGTGTAAGTGGCTGTGATAGGTGAGTTTTGAGTGTATTCAGTTTTATCTAAAACAAATGTTGGATTAGAAACTACACTTCCAATAACTTCAAATTGTTTCACATCACTCCAATCGCTCCATTCTAAGTTTCTGTCTCTGTAACGGGTTTTTACATAGTAAGTTCCGTTTGAGATAGAATTGGTTCCAATGGTAGCTTTGGTGATATCTACTCCAGCATTTAAGTTTTTAGTTTTATCAGGCGTTCCGTTTCCGTCTTTCCCGAACCAGTTTTCAAAATCTCTGTAGAATTCTTTTTCAATAACAGAAAAATCAGCTGCTTTACTTATTAAAAACTGAGTTGTATTTAATAATTCGTTGTTTGATGATGAAAAAGTACTTCCATTTAACGTTAATGGCAAAGTTATCGGTGCTGAAAAAGTATTCGTAATTGATGGTTTTGCAGGTTTTGGCTGATTTTTATACCTGTGGAATGTATCAATTAATTCATTATTCTTTTTATTGTAAACTCCACCGATTGAGTAACATTCAACATCAACTTTTCCGTTGGCAACATCAACTTCAACGATTTGATACGTCCAGTCTGTCAATGTTTTCTGAACATCATCAAAATCCTGCTCAGTAGACATTCCCCAATATTGATCCCAAGCCACTCCACCAGAAATAAGCTGATAATTTGGAGAATCTTTTAACTGTCCCCTGTGATATAAGTGGTGGTGAGCTCCAACATGCATCAAATATTTATTAGATGTTGTTAAAAGTGGAACTGCATTATTTCTAACCCAAGTTGAAATATCACCTACATATTGCTCAGCCTGATAAGGTCTGTGACTTAATGAGATAATCCAATCTACTGTCGGATCATTGTTTGCTTCATTTAAAATCTGTTGAAGCCAAGTTTGTTGAGCTGAACCTGTATGTTCTGAACTTAAACTGATAAATAAAACATTTCCAGCTTGTTGAGCATAATAATTCTCATTTCCTGAGCTGATATTTTTATATTTAATTTCATCAATATAGAAATGAGCGTAATAAGAATTCATTCCCATCGTTCCGTAAGTCTCGTGGTTTCCAACTGTAGTTTGGATCGGAAGATAAGGCGACAAATTGATATTTTTCTTAAAATGTACATTTTCATAATGATCCAATGTTCCCACATCTACCTGATCTCCAACCATAAAAGTCAAAGCCACATTATCAGAAGGATCTGAAGTTGGCCCAAATTTTTGTTTTAATTTCTTAAAGGCATTTAAAGTTAAGGTATCATATCTAGGCTCAGCTTTGATCTGGTTGTCTCCCATAATTAGGAAACGAATTTTCCCATTCGCTGTTACAGGTTGTCCCGGCAAAGGCAGTGTTCTGAAGTTGTAAACCGCGGATTCGCTGGTTCCTGTTTTTATTTTGTAATAATATTTGGTATTCGGCAGTAAGTTTGTGATTTTCGCCGTGTGATAATAATAGTTGTTATTATATCCTGTGTCTGAAAAAATGTTGGTTGTTCCTGTAACGGTAACATTCAAACTTGTAGGAGAATTTCCGTAAATAACGGTTGTTTCATTATTAGAAGAGGTCTTCCAATTAACGATCATAGAATTTGGTGTTGGGTTTTGTAAATATGGATACAAAGCCTGCCCAAATGTCATCTGGACGACAAAAAAGAAAAAAAATAAGTAGTGTTTCATAATAAGTAGTGTATAGAGTTTTAAATTGTGTGTCAATGATTTGAGGAAAAGGTTACTGCCCTTTTTAGTTCGGGCAAAAGTAAAACTCCCATGTAAACTCAATCTGCCGTCTGCGTAAAGGATATGTTAATTTTTGGAGTCAAAAACACTGAAAATATGTAGTTTAATAACAAAAAATTATTTGGCATATTCAAAAAGTATTTTGTACATTTGCAACCTGTTATTCAACCTCTGACGAAAAACGTGTAAGTTGCTTAGCCTTAACATTTTATTTTATTAAAAATGGATTTATTAAAGTACGTACAAGACAAGTACATTACAAAAAAAGAATTTCCTGAATTCAAAGCAGGTGATACAATCACTGTTTATTACGAAATTAAGGAAGGACAAAAAACAAGAACTCAGTTCTTCAAAGGAACAGTTATTCAATTAAGAGGTACTGGTTCTACAAAAACTTTCACAATCAGAAAAATGTCTGGTGATGTAGGTGTAGAAAGAGTATTCCCTATCAACATGCCAGCTCTTCAAAAAATTGAACTTGACAGAAAAGGTAGCGTTAGAAGATCTAGAATCTATTACTTTAGAGATCTTAGAGGTAAGAAAGCGAGAATTAAAGACGCTACTTACAAGAAGAAATAATTCAGACAACAATACATACAAAAAGAGGCTGTTCATATTTGAGCAGTCTCTTTTTATTTGAAGCTATTTCCCGCTTTTCATTACAATCTTTTTTTTCAAAAAAGGATTTTCATTGCAATCGGGGCTAGGATTTCAGGGATGGTGACTTCGGGAACCTCAGCCACCAAGGAATTTTTGACGTTCTTTCTAAGTATAACTTTTACAATTTAGCTAGCACAATCTTTGTCATTCCGGAGGAATCTAAACGAGGATTTTTATAATTCGATCTCTACAAAATAAGTCTAGATTCCTCCGGAATGACAAACTTTATGGATAGCGGATTATACTATTCTCAATGCTGTAAACTTCCAACTTCCCTCTTCCAACTTCCTTCTTTACATAATAAAATCATACAAAGCATTCCAGAATTTATCATAAACTTCAATATGCGGAAGATGGCCAACATTTTCAATTTCAACTAATTTTGAACCTTCAATTTGTTGTTGGGTCTTTTTTCCTAATTCCTGATACTGCCCCATTTTTGGCTGTAATTCTTTAGGTGCTCTATCCTTTCCTATCGCCGTTCTGTCTCTTGTTCCGATAATTAATAAAGTTGGAGTTTTAATATTTTTAAACTCATAGCAAACAGGTTGATTGTAAATCATGTCTGAAGTTAAAGCTGCATCCCAAGCTACTTTTGGATAATCGGAATGGAAAGTCCAGCCTGCGATCAAATCAAGCCAAGGCTGATATTCTGTTTTCCATTTATTGTCATAATAAAATTTTAACTGATAATTTTTATACGTTTCCGCCGTATTTTTTAACTCTGATTGATATGCCTGATCTATCGTCTGATAACCTGCAAAAGTTTTATAATCTTCAAGCCCGATTGGATTTTCAAGAATTAATTTTTGAACTTTTTCAGGATAAAGCAATGTAAATCTCGTGGCAACCATTCCACCCATTGAGTGACCTAAAACAATTGTTTTATCAATCTTCAATTCATCCAAAATTGCTTTTGTATTTTCCGCCAATTGAGAAAAAGAGAACTGATAACTTTGAGGTTTTGAAGACTTTCCAAATCCAATCTGATCCGGAATAATGACTCTGAAACCTTTATCTGAAAGATCTTTTGCCGTCTGTTTCCAATAAGCTCCATTGAAATTTTTACCATGAAGGAGCATTATTACTTTTCCGTTTGAAATTTTTGGCTTTACATCCATATAAGCCATTTTCAAATCGTTATTTTGAGATTTTAAATTGATGAAATGAGCTTCATAAGGATATTGATAATTCGTAAGATCTGCATCCAAAGGTTTTACCTGTGAAAATAGTAAAGCAGGCGCAATCGATAACATAATAACCGCAACAGCATTTTTAAAATATTTCATGAAATTTTATTTAAGTATAAAATTAAATAAACCGATTTAAAGAGAATAGTTTATAATCAATATTTTCATTTCAATTTGAAGTTTTTACGATAATTACCACCTTAAAGAGTCCTTTTATAGAAACATTAACATAAATAATATTTACAACATAAAATACAAAAGTATATTTGAACAAAATAACCAGAAAGCATTATTTCTACGATGCTTTCATATTGATCACACCTGTTTATGAATGACAATAGTCCTATCTTACAAAATCAGCGAATTCCCATTATCGATATTTTAAGAGGCTGGGCGTTATTTAGCGTTGTCATCATGAATTATTGCACGATATACACCTGGAATAACCATTCAATACAAACAGAAACTGACACCGTAACTTCTCTCATAGAAAATATTTTGGAAGTTATTTTAGGTTCGAAAGGTTGGACCTTACTCGCCATATTATTTGGTTTCGGTTTTTCAATATTATTAAGAAAGATAAGCTCCAGCGGGCAACCGACAAATTTATTTTTCATTAAACGTATGCTGTGGTTATTTGTTTTTGCCTTTATTAATACACTCTTTTTCGGAGGTGATATTCTCAACGATTACGCCTTCATGGGATTAGTATTACTGCTTTTCTACAACTTTGATACAAAGACTCTATTTATTCTTGGAATAACGATCTTATTATTAACTCCATTTTTACAATCTTTTTTAGGTAGGCATCATTTATTATTTGCTCCAAAAGACCGTGATCTGTTTTATGAATTTTACGACAAGAATACTTTTTTAGATCATATCAAAGCCAACCTTATTATGAGATATAAATGGTTTTTGCGCTTAAGCTATTCTATTATACTACATTTGATACAATTAGGTTGTTTCTTAATAGGTGCTGCTTTACACCGCAGCAATTTTTTCTCAAAAATAAATAACAGTCCAAAACTTTTAAAGAAGATATTTTGGATCAGCTTAAGCTTTTCAATTGTTCTGTTTTTCACTCAAATCTTAATCGAAAAATATGAATGGGAATTCAATACTTATTACAATCTATTTTATCCTGAAATACTTTTTATTATGACATTTATAACCACCGGAATTATCTGGATGTATAATGCCGGCAAGGCTAAAAGGACTTTCTCGGCATTACAGGTTATAGGTAAAATGACCCTTACCAACTATATCACCCAAAACATCATTGCATTTTTTCTGCTTATCTTTTTAAAAGTAGATTGGCCATTATACTGGTATGTAGTGATAGCCATTTTCGTCTTTATTTTACAGATTTTCTTCAGCAAATGGTGGCTGAAAAAATATAATTACGGATTATTAGAATGGCTTTGGCGTTGCTTAAGCTATGGAAAAGTCTTTTCATTAAAAAAATAAAAAAACCGTTCCAAAAGAAACGGTTTATACTTATTATTTTAGTTTAATTTAGATTTTTTATGATACTTCCGCAACAATAAATCCTTTTTTGGAAGGTAAGTTCATTAAAACAATAGCGAAAAGAATTAATATAATTCCCATCCACTGAATCAATTCAACTTTTTCGCCTAACAGAACGTAAGCCATTGTTACAGAAACCGGAAGCTCTAATGATGAAACAATACTTCCTAAACCTAATCCCGCATTCGGGAAACCTATATTAAATAAAATCGGAGGAATAATCGTTCCAAAAATAGCTAGAGCAAAGCCATACGTCCATAAAATGGAGTAATCAAATGAGTGAATATGTTGTGTATTTTCTGTAAAATTTAAATAAATTGATTTTAAACCATCAGAATACATTGGTCCAATCTGAGCAAAAAACAAGAATGCAAAGATCACAATTGAACCACCTGAAAGCATCACAATACTTTTTCTCAAAACAGGTAAATGAGTAGCTAAAGTATTGGATGTAAACATTGTTAATGTATAAGATGCCGCCGCTAATAATCCCCAGAAGATTCCGTGCCAGTCTAGCTCAATGTCCATATTGATAAGGTTTGTCGCCAATATCGTTCCTAATAAAACGATGACAACGGATACTATTTTTCTGGCGTTCGGTAGTTTTTTAGTTAAGAAACTTTCAACAACTACGCTGAACCAAACAGACTGCATCAACAATACAATTGCAATAGAAACGGCGATATACTGAACTGCGATATAATAAAACAAACTTGTACAACCCAAAGAAGTACCAGCTAACATTAGCATTTTGATTTCTTTACCACTTGGTGTTGATAGTTTTTGTTTGGATGTTATTGTTTGGATAAAATTCAAAATCAATAATCCCAACAATCCCAACACGAACTGCGACGTAGTAACCTCCGAAGTCGTGTATCCGTCATGATAAGCCATTTTAACAAATGTTGCCAACATACCATATATACTGGCCCCGATCCCGACAAATAAAACTCCTTTTAGTATATTTTTCTTCTTCATAATTTTTTTAAACAGCCGCCAAAGTTACGATATAATAATCAAATTTGTCCGAAGGTGATTAGTATCATAGATAAATAAAATCGCCGCAAGCTTTGCTTGCGGCGATTCATAACATTATTTAATTAAAAATTATTTCTTAACAATAACTTTAGAAGAAGCATCAAATCCAAGACCCTTTATCTTCACCATGTATACTCCATTTACTAATTTATCTGTAGAAATTGCTTTTTTAGCATCAGGAGAAATCTTATCTTCTGAAGAAACTAATTTTCCGGACATATCATAAATTTCAACACTTACTTTTCCAAGAGTGTTGCTTGGGAAATTGATGAAAAATTCGTTTTTAGCAGGATTTGGATAGATCGAAATTGTATTCTTAATCACTTTCACTTCGTTCGTTGCCAATACATTACATTCAGCTGGTACCGTAAGATCCTGCACCTGATCATTGATATTAGTCAAAGATCCGGCACTTGCATTAACTCCTAAACCTCTTTTTGCAAAAACATTCCAGATCATACATTTGTCTGCACCTCCGGTTGTGGCTAATTCAGCAGCTAATATTGCATTTCTACCATCAATAAATGTTGGATTACAAGCTTGAAGTTTCAATGCATCAGTCACTAATTGTAGAACTCTAGAACTACCGTTAGTCGTGTTTGCAGTCACATCAGAAGAATATCCGTATTTTTCAACATACTTCCAGTGTAGATCCCATAACATTGTTGCCCAAACAAAACCAATTGAGTGTACATCAGGAACGATAGCAGATCCATTATTGTACTCCATTCCGTTGGTATCAGTATAAGTGAAATCATTAATAGCAAAATTAGGTGAGTATTTTGCAGGTCTGATACCACCTCCGGTAATATCCTGTCCTTGTACATAAGTACCCATTCCTCTTGCTACTGTCGCGTTATCTCCCGCTTTGTTTGTCAACATTAAAGCAAAGAAATCTGACCAGCCTTCGCCCATTTGCTCTTTATCAGCAGATGAATTTAAACATCCAAAACCTGCGCCTGTTAATCTATTCGAAATTCCGTGTCCGTACTCGTGGGTAACAATTCCGTTATCAAAACTTCCGTCAGGAGTTACACTTGTTGCAGGATCGTTTTTCAATGTTACATTTACAGCTCCTGAAGCAAGTTGAGTTTTAATATATTCACCCTCTGCGTTAGTAATTAATACTGAAGGAATAGTAACCGTAGCATCAACTCCGGACATATTCCCGATGGTAGATCCGTTAGCTGTATTATTATAAATGATGGCTGCCAATGCTCCGGCATCTTGTAAATTCTTTGTTTTAACAACGAATGAGCATGTTCCTCTTTCTACCAATCCAATTTTCTCAACAAGTGAATTGGCAGGTAATGGAGTACATCCGTCTAATACTGAAGATAATTGTACATTCCCTGTAACTCCGGTAGCCGTTAAAGCCTGTCCAAATTGAGCTGTTCCAGTACCAGGTGTACGAGGAATTGCAGCACTTGGTGCATTATAAAAGAATAATCTGTTTACCGTAGACCACAAATACATTTGCATTCTAGGATTAAAACTATCCTGTGGAGAAGAGAAATTAGCATTGTTCAATCCACCTCCGTCTTGCGCTTCTGCATATACAGAATCATCATCTAAACCTCCTTTTCCAAAATTATTCTGCTGAAAATTTCTTGCAGATTCTGTAAATCCAAACTGATAGAAAACATCATGGATTCTATTATTCAAATAAAATAAATTGGTGATCGCAGCATTTCTATTCGATACAGGAGTTCCATTAATGCTAAAAGGAAAATTAAAACTTCTTGATACTCCTCCATCCGCAGGAGTTCCAGGCAAATAGTTTGGAGCTGTTAAAGCAGTTCCTGCAACATCTTCGTAAGCAAAAACATTATTTCCTCTGGTTGTCGTATAATGAGTTGTACCATCAGAATGCCAGCCTTCAGGAGAGGCATTAAGCATCCAAGGGTTTGAAATAACCGATCTAGACCCAAAAGTAGGAGATTCAATAGGTAATGGAAATACATTATAAGATGCATTATCCGGAAGGAAAAAAGCAGAATTTTGTTGAGATTGATCTTCAGAACTTATCAACTGATTCTCATTATTTGCAAAATGCTCATGTGAAGAATCTTGAGCATAAGCCTCATGCGTAAAATTACATGATAATGTTAAATTATTTTTCTCAATGATATTTCCTGTGTTTGCATCAACCAGAATATTCCAATAATTTGCAGATTTAGGCTCTGCAAAACTATATTCATATGCTAAACGTAGATTTTCGTTCCCATCGTTAGCATACACCAGTCTTTGGCTTGCTGATGCAACCTTGTTTCCACTTTTTTCAGACTGATTATGAATAATTAAATTATTAATTTCCTGATTCTGAAGATCGTCAGCTATTTTCTGAAGTGCCGCAGTTTTACTTATTGCCGCAGTATTAGGTGTAGAAACAGAATAATTCTTTACAAAATTATCTGTATAATACACTATTTTATTGTCTTTAATTAATACTGTCCCGACAGAACTATATACCGGTAATCCGTTATAAGTTTGTTGAAATTTAACAACATTTCCATTTAAGGATCTGGAATTATCAACATTATCAATAATGAAATTCGTAAGGTCTGACTTTTTATAATCTCTGATTTTGTTTTGAGAAATATAATCTTTAATCAACTTTTCGTTATCTTGTCCAAATAAAGTAGAAGGAAGTACTGCGAATGCAGCAAATAAAAGAGGTAGAGTTATCTTTTTCATATACACTAATAAAGGCGCTAATTTACAAATAATTCACAATCAGAAAACATTTAATTTATTTTTTTTATAAAATAATCAGAAAACGATTAATTATTTTAAATCAAACCATTATTAACAACCTATCAACAGCTTCATTCAACAAAAAAAGACCACCAAAAGGCAGTCTTTTTTCAAATTATTAATTATAATTATTTTTTGATCAATTTTCCAGAATATGTTTCATTTTTATCTGAAGTTACTCTTACAATATAAATTCCCTGATTTTGAGAATGTATATCAACTTCAATTTCTTTTTGATCTTTAAATGATTTTTTATAAACCGTATTACCGCTCACATCCGTAACCGTTAATGATCCTGTTGTGATATTTTCATCCAATACTACTTTAAATGCACCTGCTGTCGGGTTTGGAGTAAGTTTAAATCCTGCTTTTTTCTCAAGAGATTGCGGAGCTATTCTCAACGGGCAGTCCATATTCATATCAACATCAAACCATGGATAGTTGTTCCAGCTGTATGTTTCGTATGTGTTTCCCTGATAAGTATAGATCAGAGTAAGTTTAAATTTATAATTCGCCAATCCAAAGGGAACACTATTAAAATCTGGAGCTTGAAGTCCATAATTAAAATGAGTTCCAATCCATGTCGGATTAAAATCTACAGGATAAGATGCTCCGGTATCGATATCAGTTATTGATAATTTAAGCGCATCGAAAGTTGCTCCTGCCGGCAATATATAATCTCCATTAATGTATTGTGCACCATTTCTGCACATACCTGGCTCATATTCAAACTTCACATTTCCCCATCCTGAAGAATTACAGATATTGCTGGCAAGATTACTCCAATAATGACTTTCTTCGCTATATAATCCAAAACCGTTTGTTCTATTATAGTAAAGCCTTGGCAATATACCAGCATCAGGATCTGCAGGATAATTTTCAATTAAACCTGAATATGCCCCACCCGGACTTGCAATAGCAGCCGCCGCTCTTTGTGCTGCTTGAGTTGTTGCGTTTGAAACCATAGTTAGATGTACAAAAGCGAATTTCGCTCCTTTGTTTACTTTAAAATCTATTACATTTTTAAAAGCATCATTAGTATTTAATCCCGGATTAGTATAATTTACTAAATAAGAACCGTTGATTATTGCTCCCACATTTCTGTTTGCATCGGTAAATGTAACAATGTATAAAGGGTTTGAACTCACACCTAATGTAGTTTGCGGACTTATAATATTCGCATTGGGAATACCATCCAGTGCGTTTCCTACCAATCCTAACGCTTCATGAAAGTGATCCCCATAATAAAGTCTTCTTGTAATATTCTGCGCGACAGAATGGTCGTTGGTAAAATCATTTTCGATATAAATTCTCGGAGCAAAACTTGTATTCGGAGCATTATATTTTCCGGCACCGTAATGAACGACAGCAACCCTGTTTTTGGGATTGCATGACAAAAGCTGCTCAACCAATTTACTGGCTCCTAGTTTCATCTCTGCAAAAGTTTGATCATTAATGGAAAAACCATTATCAAGCATAATAACGTAATCTCCTCCGCCAACCTGAGCGCGTAGTGTTCCCAAAGACATCACTAATGTAAGAAGGAATAGTAAAAATGTTTTTTTCATAGTTAAAGTTTTGTTATTTAATTTTGCTTAAAAATAATATTTTTTTCTATACATAGTGAAATATTGTGAAAATAATTTATTATCAATGTAAAATCTCAAAATAACTAACAAAAAAAAGCCACTCAAAAAGAGTGGCTTAATATTATAAAATGAATTAAGGATTATTTACCTTCTTCCATTTTTCTTTTCAATTCTGCTAATGCATCGATATCACCAAGAGTTGATCTTTCTTCGTTATTTGAAGAAGACGATGTATTGTTAGATCTGTTGTTGTTAGAGTTATCTCTTACGTTTTTCTTCTCTTCGTCTCTGAAGATACCTGTGTGAGAAACTACTACTCTCTTGAATTCTTTGTTGAATTCAATTACTTTGAATTGAGCATCTTCACCTTTTTTGATTTTAGATCCATCTTCTTTCTCTAATAATCTTGAAGGACAGAATGCTTCAACCTCAGCATCTTCGAATTGTACAGAAGCTCCTTTATCGTGAACGTCTACCGCTTTACCAGCGTGAATAGTTCCCTCAGCATACTTCGTTTCGAATTTATCCCATGGGTTCTCAGTCAATTGTTTGTGACCTAGAGATAATCTTCTAGCTTGGATGTCTAATTCTAGAACTACAACATCTAATTTATCACCAACAGCACAGAACTCAGATGGGTGCTTGATTTTCTTAGTCCAAGAAAGATCAGAGATATAGATTAAACCGTCGATACCTTCTTCTAACTCAACGAATACACCGAAGTTAGTAAAGTTTCTTACAGTTCCTACATGCTTAGATGCAACTGGGTACTTAGTTTCAATGTTTTCCCATGGATCTTTAGACAATTGCTTGATACCAAGAGAGATTTTTCTGTCTTCTCTATCTAAAGTTAATACTTCAGCTTCAACTTCATCACCTACTTTCACGAAATCACCTGCAGATCTTAAGTGAGTAGACCAAGACATTTCAGAAACGTGGATTAGTCCTTCTACACCTGGAGCGATTTCTACGAATGCACCATAGTCAGCAAGAACTACTACTTTTCCTTTTACTTTATCTCCAACTTTCATGTCAGCAGAAAGAGCATCCCAAGGATGAGCTTCTAATTGCTTCATACCTAATTGGATTCTTGTTTTCTCGTCATCAAAATCAAGGATAACAACTTTTACAGTCTGTCCGTCTTCTAAGATTTCAGATGGGTGGTTCACTCTAGACCAAGAAAGGTCTGTAATGTGGATCAATCCATCAACACCTCCTAAGTCAATGAATACACCGTAAGAAGTAATATTCTTAACAGTACCTTCAAGAACCTGACCTTTTTCAAGTTGAGCGATGATTTCTTTTTTCTGACCTTCGATATCTGCTTCGATCAATGCTTTGTGAGATACAACTACGTTTTTGAACTCAGGGTTGATTTTCACAACTTTGAACTCCATAGTTTTACCTACGAACTGATCGTAATCTTTAATTGGCTTAACATCAATTTGAGAACCTGGTAAGAATGCTTCGATTCCGTGAACGTCAACGATCATACCACCTTTAGTTCTAGACTTAACAAAACCGTTAACGATTTCTCCAGTTTCGTGAAGTTCGTTTACTCTATCCCAAGCTTTAAGCGTTCTAGCTTTTCTGTGAGATAACTGTAACTGTCCTGTTTTATCTTCTCTTCTGTCTACCATTACTTCAACATCATCACCTACTTTTAGGCCTGGGTTGTAACGGAATTCGTTAAGAGAAATAACACCTTCTGATTTGAAGTCGATGTCAACGATAGCTTCTTTATCAGTTAATCTTACAACTTTACCAGTGATAACGTCGTTATCGTTTAAACTGCTTAAAGATCCGTTGTAGATTTCCTCTAAATCACTTTTTTCTTTTCTTGCGTCTGCATCAAGACCTGATTCGAAAGAATCCCAATCAAATTGTTCTGGTGCTACGTTTTGGTTTAAAATAACCTCTGCTGAATTTGTCTCTTTTGACATTTTCTAATAAAATTTGTATTCCTTCTTTTTTAATGGTTTGAATAAATGTGGATTTAAAAAATACGGAAGTAATTAATTTTTAATAATTTACCTTTTCAAACCTTACCCACAAAAAGTGGTGCAAAGATATGAAATTTATTTTAATATCAACAACGATTTTCTTTCCCCTCCCATTCGAAAATATATAAGTTTTTGAGAACCTATATGGCTCTGTATTAATTGAGTTTTAAATAAAAATATATTTTTCAAAAAAACTTTAACAAAATCATTTTTTTGTAATCAAAACATCAATATTTATAAAAACTATATCATGTATAAACATTTCCTTTTAATTTTAATCAGCCTCGTTTCATCCGGTATAAATTCGGTAAAAGCCTGTACTATATTTTCCTGTTCAAGAGGAGGAGAGACATTTGTTGCGGCTAATGAAGATGATATGACTCCTTTTACAAGAATCTGGTATAATCCAGCTACTAAAGACCGCTATGGATCCATTAGCTTTGGGGCTCCGGATATGCAGTCTGCCGCAGCGATGAACGAATATGGATTGTTCTATGATTTTGCAGCAGCCAATTACGACATGAGTAAACTGAACCTGAAAAACCCTTACAAAGGAGATCTGATGTGGGAAATATTAGGAAAATGTAAAAATGTAAAAGAAGCCATGGTTTTGTTGAAAAAATATGACTATGCAATATCTGCCAAAGCCCTACTGGCTGATAAAGAAGGAAATTCTATTGTGATCACTCCCGGAGGAATCATTGAAAAAACGGGTGACTTTCAGGTGAATTCAAACTGTAATATGATCAATGGAAAACTGTCATGCAGAAGACCCGACATAGCCAATGAAATGCTTGCCGCTTCCAAGGAAAACAATATTGGGTTTTTGAAAACCATTTTAGATAAGACTCATCAGGAAGGAGAATTGAATACTTTATATTCTACCATTTGCGATCTTAAAAAGGGAATTATCTATGTCTATCTTTTTCACGATTACAATACAGTATATAAAATTGACTTAAAATCCGAGCTCAAAAAGGGCTATCATATAGAAAATCTGGCAGATCACTTCCCTTCTTCATTTGCCTATGAGAATTTCTCCAAGAATCACTCTTTATACCTTAAAGAATCTATTTTTCAGGAAATGCTGAATAAAGGAATAGAAACTACAATCGACCGATATATTGCAGAAAGTGAAAAATCGGATCCCAAAAATAAAAACCTAGATCCTGCTCTTCTGGAAGTAGCTTTACAGTTGATAAAATATTCATGGAACGAACACAATAACGGCGCCATGTGGGATTACTGGTTCAGCAAACCTAGTGGATATGACATTAAACCATACAAAGACATTCGTTTGACTTCCGCTGAAAAACTTTTAAAATATTTATCCGCCAAAGAAGAAAAAGATCTCAAGCTGCGTAATTTCATGTACGAAATATCGGGTTTCATAAATTTCACTCAGGGAAACACTGCCGTAGCAAAAGATTTTTACGAAAAATCTATTACTAATCCCGATGAAGCCTATGCAGTGACTTTGTTAAGGGGAAAAGAGATGTTGAGTCGGCTGCCTAAGTAATTGACAGACAATCATTTTACAATTCAATCTTCACAAAATGAGTTTAGATTCCTGTGTAGTAATCAATGGCAAAAAGTAGGCGGTAATGTTGTACCGTTGAGATACAGACAAATACCCTAGCCCCGATTGTAAAGAAAATCCTTTTTTTGAAAAAAAAGATTGTAATGGAAAGCGGGAAATAGCTTCAAAATAAATAATTTATAATGGACAATATAAATATATTATCAAACTTTAACCACGCAACCGAATTTACTACCTTTGCAAAATGGAATTAGAATCAATATATCAAAAACTGCAGATTCAGGATATGAATCAGATGCAGAAATCTACATACAAGACCACTGAAAACAATACTGATGTTGTTTTGCTTTCTCCTACAGGCTCAGGAAAAACGCTTGCTTTTTTGTTTCCTGTTCTTCGAAACCTGAAAAAAGATGTTTCCGGAATTCAGGCTTTAATTTTGGTTCCGGCAAGAGAATTGGCGTTGCAAATTGAGCAAGTTTTCAAATCTATGGGAACGGATTTTAAAGTTTCTGTGTGTTATGGAGGTCATGATAAAAAAATTGAGGTCAATAATTTAATTGAAGCTCCGGCTGTTTTGATCGGAACTCCAGGAAGAGTTACATATCATTTAAGAAATAACAATTTTGATCCGAAAACGATCAAGACTTTGGTGTTAGATGAGTTTGATAAAGCGTTGGAGTTAGGTTTTCATGAAGATATGGAATTCATTTCTAATTCTCTGAGAGGTCTTTCTCAAAGAATTTTAACTTCTGCGACGGCGATGGATGAAATTCCAGAGTTCACAGGATTGAAAAATGAGAAAATCATTGATTTCTTAAAGTTGGGTGATGCAAAACCAGATATTCAGTTGCGAAAAGTAATGACCATTTCTGAGGAAAAATTAGATACTTTATTTAATTTGATCTGTAAAATCGGGAATAAAAGGACATTGATTTTCTGTAATCACCGTGAGGCTGTAGATCGTATTTCTGACCTTTTAGCTGATAAAGGAATCGACAGAGAAACCTTCCACGGCGGAATGGAGCAGGACGAAAGAGAACGTGCATTACTGAAATTCCGAAATGATTCTGCAAGGATTTTAATCACAACCGACCTAGCTTCAAGAGGTTTAGATGTTCCTGAAGTTGAATCAATCGTTCATTATCAATTACCTTATAAAGAAGATGCTTTCATTCACAGAAACGGTCGTACCGCAAGAATGAATGCTAAAGGTTTTGCTTATTTGATAATGACTGCGGAAGAAAATTTTCCATTCATTAAAAATGATACGCCTGAAGAAAGTGTTGCAGGATTTAATACGTTTCCTGAAAAAACACCTTTCCAAACAATTTACATCAGCGCCGGAAAAAAAGATAAAGTTAATAAAGTGGATATTGTTGGATACCTTATTAAAAAAGGACAACTTAGAAAAGAAGATATTGGCTTGATTGAAGTAAAAGATACAACTTCTTATGTTGCCGTTTCAAGAAATAAGGTCAAGACATTGTTGGATACATTGATTGCTGAAAAACTGAAAGGTAAGAAGGTGAAGATGGAGGTTGCTTACTAATTTTTTGAACCATTAAGATTTATTTAAGGAGTTAAGAATATTAAGATCGCTACGCTTTAAGCTTAAAAATCAGAATGATTTTCTTAATTAAACTTAACTCCTTAAATAAATCTTAATGGTTCAAATAAATCTCTTTTAAGTTTTGGCTAAAGCCAAATTTGAATATCTGTTATAAAAAAACGGGCTAAAGCCCGTTCCTATTGATATAATTATTGTGTTTATTCGTGAAAAATATTTGTGTGATTCGTGTTTAAATAAATTTTTAAACTACCTCACACCTTTCACTTTTGTCGGTAAAGTATACACCGATTTTGAAGCTGTGATGAATAAAATTTCATTATTCTTTCCTCCGAAAGTCACATTTGAAGTCCATTCTTCATCAATCGGGATTTGATAAATCTTTCTTCCATTACGATCGAAAACCGTTACACCCTTTCCTGTTAAATAAAGATTTCCGTGTTTGTCAAGCGTCATTCCATCTGATCCCATTTCGCAAAATAATTTCTTCTCAGATAATTTTCCTTCACCTAAAATGTCATAAACATAAGTTTTTCCGGCATCAATATCCGAAACGTAAAGCTTTTTATACTTTTCACTTCCTACAATTCCGTTGGGTTGTGTGAATGTTTCTAGTTTGGTTATTTTTCCCTCTTTATTTCTGTAATATAAACTTTTGTGTGGAATTTCCTGTTTGAAATTTACCCAATAATCTCTTTTATATAAAGGATCTGTGAAGTACATTCCGCCAAATTCGTCGTTCCAGACATCGTTTGGTCCGTTCAGTCTTTTTCCTTCAAAACCTTTTGATAAAATTTGTACTTTTTTATCTTTTGATATCTTCCAGATTTCGCCATTGTCATCCGAACAAGTGATCAAATTATCATCCTTATCGAAATGTGTTCCATTGGCTCTCCCCGATTTATCTAAGAAAACAATTACCTGGTTGGTCTTCCAGTCCCAATAATAGATCTTATCATTGGGTTGGTCTGTAAAATATACATTCCCCTCTTTATCCGAAGATGGACCTTCCGTAAAACTAAATTTATCGGAAACCTTTTCCGGCTTTACACCATCATAAAACATGTTACTATAATTTACTGATTTACAATTTACTAATGCGAAAACCAAACCAATCAAGCTGATTCTAAAGATATTTTTCATTCTCCATTTTTTAACGGTTACAATTTACGATATCAACGATAAGATTCAAAGTTTATTTTATCATTTTGAGATATTAAAATTTAAATTTAAAATGTCCTTATTGTCCTATTTTGTAAGTAGATGGTATTAGTAATTAATTGGTTTAATGCAGAGCTTTGCAGTAGTCTAATCAAAAGATATTTTTTCTTTATCTGATACGTAGAATAAGTAATTAATCAAGTTTGATGTGACGTTTCAAATTAAAACAACCTAAGCGATGAGCATACAATCCGGCGATATTAAAACTTCAGACATTGAAAATGAAGCTTTTAGAAATTCGGTAGGCACGATGGATGAAACCGGAAGCCGAAAATGGGTTTTCCCAAGGAAACCAAAAGGAAAATACACCAATTATAGAAATTATGTGAGCTATTTTCTATTAGCTTTATTCTTTGGATTACCTTTTATAAAAATCAACAATAATCCTTTTTTATTAATTAATGTTATCGACAGAAGGTTTTTCATTTTTGGGCAACCATTCTATCTTCAGGATTTCTTTATTCTGGCGTTAGGAGCAGTTACTTCCGTAATTTTCGTCATGCTTTTCACCGTCGTTTTTGGAAGAATATTCTGTGGCTGGCTTTGTCCGCAAACCATTTTTATGGAAAGTGTTTTCAGAAAAATCGACTACTGGATCGAGGGCGACAGAAACAAACAAATGAAACTCGACAGACAGGAATGGGACGCTGAAAAGATTAGAAAAAGAATAACGAAATGGTCTATTTTCATATTAATATCCGTGATTATTTCACATTTCATGTTCATGTATATCGTGGGTTATGAAGAGGTGATTAAGATCATGAAAGAAGGTCCAATTGACCATTCTTTGAAATTCATAGGAATGATTGGCTTTGCAATGACTTTTTATTTTGTTTTTGCATGGCTTCGGGAACAGGTTTGTACTTTGGTTTGTCCGTACGGAAGACTTCAGGGAGTGTTGATCGACAAACAGACCATGAATGTTTATTACGATTTTAAAAGAGGAGAAAATCGTTCAAAATGGAGAAACGGAGAAGATCGAAAAGCTGAAGGAAAAGGAGATTGCATCGATTGCCAACAATGCGTAGTTGTCTGCCCAACAGGAATCGACATCAGAAACGGACAACAATTGGAATGCATCAACTGTACAGCTTGTATCGATGCCTGCGACGAGGTCATGGAAAAGGTTGGACTTCCAAAAGGATTGGTACGATATGCAACCGAAGCCGAGATTGAAAATCAGGAGAAGTTCAAATTTACTTCAAGAATGAAAGTTACGACTGCATTTCTTGTTATATTAATCGGGTTCCTTGGATTTCTAATGTACGACCGAGGTTCTATGGAAGCTAAATTCATCAAACCTGCAGGATCAACATTTTTCATTAAAAACGGAAAAATAACGAATACTTTTATCTATACTCTTCTTAACAAAACGAACGAGAAAAAGACTTTAACCATAAAAGTTATGAATCCTAAAAATGCTGAAATAACATTCTTTGGTTCAGAAAAAATCATCTTAAAAGGTGATGAAATTTTAAAAGGAAACATCAATATCACTTTTCCCGAAGAAGACATTAAATTTTCAAAACAAAATATGACCATCGGTGTATTCGACGAAACCGGAAAAATGCTGGATTCTTTTGACACTAATTTTGAAGGACCGTTTAAGTTGTTGTTATAAATAAGTTGGAGAGTTTTAGCGTTTGAGAGTTTATGCGTTATAGATTAAACTATCAACCAGAAACCAACTTAAGCCTTATATTTCTTTATAAATTGCGTGGGAGTCATTCCTGAGCCTTTGCGGAAGACTCTCACAAAATAAGAATATTCCTCATAACCAAGACGAAAAGCTATTTCAACCAGGCTCTCATCAAGGTACATCAGCATTCTTTTTGCTTCCAAAATTACCCTTTCAGTAATCACTTCTGTTGCCGTTTTTTGAACCACGGTTTGCGTAATTCTGTTTAAATGTTTTGGCGAGATTTCCATTATAGACGCATAATACGCGATTGATTTTTGAGTTGTAAAATATTGTTCAACCAAATTCTCAAAATCCTGATAATGTTTAAAATAAGAAACACTTGTCGGCGAACTTATTTCATCAAAATTTTTAGAAAACTGCCTTGTCGTATAGATATAAATCTGAGACATAAGAGAAAGAATAAAATCGTCTTTCATCATATTTTGAGCATGATATTCTTCTTCTATTTCTTTGAACAAATTAATTATTTTCAAGAAATCGTCCGATTCAAACTGAAATTTTCTCGGAAAAGTTGGCGAACTGAAAAAAGGGAAACTCCTCAATTTTCTGTTCACATAATGCATATCATAATATTCCTGCGAGCAGAAAAAAATATAACCATCAGTATCTTCCGAAAGTTCCCAACTGTGAACCTGCCCCGGCGATAAAAAGAAAATACTTCCCTCAGAAACTTCATATTTCTGAAAATCAATCTCATGAATCCCTTTCCCTTTCGTAAAAAGTACGGTGACATAAAAATCGTGACGGTGCGGTTTCTCAATATGCTTATGACTGGAAACCAAATGATCTCTCATCGTATTAAAATAAAAATCCGAAGCATTCTTCCCAGACTGAAAAAGATCGATATGTAAGACTGAGATAGAATTCATCCTAATTTTATTTGATATCAAAAATAAAAAAAAAATTCAAAGGTCTAGAATGACTTTATACATGATTTATACAAGAAAATACAACATTTTGTGTTACGTATTTGTAACAAGGTTTAAAAAATATTTATCTTTGAGTTTTAGGATTTGTAAAATGAAGATAAATTTATCAGATAAACTGTATTATTCTATAGGAGAAGTAGCGAAAGCTTTTGATGTAAACACTTCATTAATACGTTATTGGGAGCAGGAATTCCCTATCATTAAACCTAAAAAAAACAAAAAAGGAAACCGATATTTCACTCCTGAAGACATTAAAAATCTACAGATCATCTACCATTTGGTAAAAGAAAAAGGCTACACGCTGGACGGAGCCCGAATTGCGTTAACAACCAACTCCAAAATCTCTGAAACCGTCACGATTATCGATCGATTAGAGTTTGTAAAAGCTGAATTATTGAAGCTTAAAGAATCTTTGGCAGATAATCCGGAATAGTTTTCTTTAAAATATTTACAAAAATTCTCTTTCAGATTTAAATTGACAATCTTATTTATCAAATTATATTACAAAAAATAGTATTTCTAGTTCAGCCATTGCTTCATACTTAAATTTCTTATTAAGTTTACAGCAAGATGAAAAAAAACTATTACCAAAAACTGGCATTCATGGGAATGCTGTTGATTATTCTTTTCACATTTCAAAAATATACAAGCAAGGAAAAAGAAGATTTTTCTGATGTAAAATTCGTTTCTGAAAGTACAACTCCTTTAAGTTTATCTGAATTTGAACCAAACGATCTTGACCAGAAACAATGGCAAAATCTAGGCTTTACTGAAAAGCAAATTGCCACTATTTTAAATTATAAAAAGGTTGTTGGAGGAAGATTTACATCAAAAGAACAATTCAAAAAATGCTATGCTGTTTCGCCGGAAAAGTTTAAAGAGCTGGAATCCTATATTTTACTTCCTGAAACTAATAAAGAAGCTAAATCAAGTCATTTTAAAAGCTTCGAGAAGAAGAGCATCAATATTTCAGGGAAATTCAATCCTGATCATTATTCTGCGAATGATTGGGTGAAAATGGGTTTCAGTGAAAGACAGGCGGAAGCTATTTTAAAGTATAAAAGTTATTTAGGCGGAAATTTTGTCAGCAAAGAAAAGTTTAAAGAATGTTTTATTATTAATGATGAAAACTATGAAAAACTTGAACCTTATTTGATACTTCCTACAAAAACTCCTGAAAATTTCAAAAATTTTGCTAGAAACTTTACTTCCAGAAAATCCAAAGTTCAATATCATTCTTTTGATCCGAATACTTTGAATATTGATGGTTGGAAGGCTTTCGGATTTTCAGAAAAACAGGCAAATACTATTGTTAATTATCGAGATAGAAACTTAAAAGGAAGTTTTAAAAATTTAGAAGATATTCAAAAATGTTTTGTGATTTCAGCTGAAAAGTTTGAAGAATTAAGACCTTATATTAAACTTAATCCATCAAATTTAGCAAAGATTGATGAAAAGAAATTTGAAATCAGACAAGAGAAAACAGACTTTTCAAAAATAGACCTGAATTCAATTACTTTTAAACAGCTTTTAGAATTTGGAATGGATGAAAGAGCTGCAGGTTCAATAATAGGATTTAGAAAAAAATTAGGAGGTTTTGTAAATAAAGATCAGATTTTGACGACTTATAATATTGATAAAGATTTAACTCAAAAACTACTTACAATTGCTCCGTTAAATACTTCAAATGTCCCAAAATATACTTTGGTTGATGCTCCCGAAGAATGGCTTAAAAATCATCCTTATTTTAAATATTCTGCGGATAAAATTATTTTCTACAGAATTAGCGAACGCGATGAAAAGAAAATCTGGAAATTATTGAAAGTGAAGCCGGAATATGAGGCAAGAATGAAACTGTATTTGAAATAGTAAATGCTTTATTCGTAAATGCTTCGACTCCGCTCAGCATGACATCGCTAAAAATTCACTGTTAAAATAATACAGTTAGTATTAGAAATGTCATGCTGAGCAGAGTCGAAGCATCTATAAAATTATTTATCGAGCTTATAATTATTCTATAGTCTTACTAGAATCTCCAAGTAAATCATTCAAAGTAGAAAGTTCAGTATCCGTTAAATCTCTCCATTTTCCAACGGGAATATCTAATTTTACATTCATGATACGAATTCTTTTTAGCTTTTTTACTTCGTAGCCAAGATATTCGCACATTCTACGGATTTGTCTGTTTAAGCCTTGTGTAAGAACGATCCTGAAAGTCATATCGTCAATTTTTTCAACTTCACATTTTTTTGTGACTGTATCCAAAATAGGAACTCCATTTCGCATTTTATCTAAAAATTTTGGATTCGTAGGTTTGTCTACTCGCACCAAATACTCTTTTTCGTGATTGTTTCTGGCTCTCAGAATTTTATTAACGATATCACCGTCGTTGGTTAAAAGAATCAATCCCTCACTTGGTTTATCTAATCTTCCGATTGGGAAAATTCTTTTCGGATGGTTAATATATTCTATAATATTATCTATTTCGCGCTTGGTATCTGTTGTACAAACGATGCCTACAGGTTTATTGAAAGCAATGTAAATTGGTTCATCCTCAGATTCACGTATTGGTTTGCCGTCAACTTCCACGATATCTTCATCAGAAACCTTAGTTCCCATTTCAGGAACCTTACCATTGATCGTAATTCTGCCTTCTTCCAAAAGCTTATCTGCAGCTCTTCGCGAGCAGTATCCAGCTTCCGATAAATATTTATTGATACGTGTTTTCTCCTGCATAGGTTAGTTTTTAATTATTACCAAATCTAAAATCATTATCTAAAAACTGAGTCGTTGCGTCTTCAATTTTATAGTCACCAATTTTTGTACGTCTTAACTGTGTTAAATAAGCTCCAACACCCAATTCCTGCCCAATATCGTGGGCTAAACTTCGGATATAAGTTCCTTTAGAACAGCCTACTGTAAAGCTTACTAAAGGAAGATCTATTTTGATATCTTCAATATAAAGAATCGTTGTTTTTCTGGATTTCATTTCTACTTCCTCTCCTGCTCTAGCCAAATTATAGGCTCTTTGTCCATCAATCTTTATTGCAGAAAAAACAGGTGGCGTTTGATCTATTTCACCTAAAAATTTCATTACAGCTTCATTTATCTGCTCTTCTGAAACGTGAGAGTAATCTTGTTGAAGGATTTCAGGTTTTTCGGTGTCGTATGATTCTGTTTGAACTCCAATTTTAATTTCAGTCCAGTATTCTTTGGGAGCATCCTGTATTTCAGGGATTTTCTTAGTGAATTTCCCGCAACAAACAATAAGCAATCCTGTTGCTCTTGGATCTAGTGTTCCGGCGTGACCAATTTTAAATTTCTTAGGAAGATTAAACTCTCTTTTGAGCTTATATTTCATTTTATTGACTGCCTGAAAAGAAGTCCAATCCAGAGGTTTGTCTAATAAAAAAGTATATCCTGATTGCAGTTCTTCAGCTGTCATGAATGATGAGTAATATGTAATTGTTAATCAGTAATTTTTTAACCTGATTATTTAAAAAAGTAAAAATAAATCAATAAAGCCAATCCAACAAAAATACGGTACCATCCCCAAGGTTTGAAACCATATTTATTTAAAACTCCGATGAAAGCTTTAATAGCGATTAACGCTACAATAAATGCCACAACATTTCCAATCACGAAGATCATAATATGGTCGTTTGACGACATAATCATCTCGTACCCTTTTTGAGGATTAGGTGTTTCTTTACCCCATGTTTTAACAAAAACAGAATAAACTGTAACCGCCAACATCGTAGGAACCGCCAAAAAGAATGAAAATTCTGCCGCAGCTTTTCTCGTTAACCCCTGAGTCATTCCTCCAATAATAGAAGCAGCACTTCTACTCGTTCCAGGCATCATCGCAAGACATTGCCAGAATCCAATTGTGATTGCTTTTTTTACAGTAATTCCTTTTTCATCATCGATGGTTGGATTTTTAAACCATTTATCTGCAAACAATAAAACAACTCCACCAAGTACTAAAACGGACGAAATTGCAATCTGATTTCCAAGGATAGCTTCAATTTTATCATCAAATAAATATCCTAAAACCAACGCAGGAACAACTGCATAAGCCAACTTAAAATAAAACTTGATATTGTTGAAATCAAAGAATTTTTTCCAATATGCAACTACAACAGACAAGATTGCCCCAAACTGAATGGAAACCTGAAACATTTTTAAAAATTCATCTTCCTGCATGCCCATTAAATTGGCTGCAAAACCCATGTGTGCGGTAGAAGAGATTGGCAGATATTCTGTCAGCCCTTCAATAATGGCAATAACGATTGCTTTGATTAAATCCATAGTTTATATAAAAATTTAAAGATTAAGAGATATTGAAATCTAGAACATTCTAAATCTCGCAATTTCTTAATCTTTAAAATAAAAATTAATTATTTTCTTTTTAAAATCGCGTATACTTCAATGACGAATCCTATTACAATGAATAGAGGTGCGATTCTGATTCTTCGGATAGAAAAAATATCTTCATTCCAAGAATTAGGATCTAGTTTTCCGTCAACAGTATTGGCGTCATGTCCCATCATTAATAAAAATCCGACAACGATAAATGCTAAACCAATAAGCATCCATTTAAAGTTTTGCTGTCCGAAATAGAACGTGTTTTCCTGAGTAGTTTCAGTTTCTTTACCGAAATCTGCTGCAGAAAATTTATTTGTTTTTTTGCTCATTTTTAAGAATAATATAAATCGTCAACGTTAGATTTCAGGAATCTCCATGTTGCGATGATTGTACTTAGAACCGTAATTAAAACTCCAACTCCCAATACAAGCACGATCAACCAAAAATACTGCTGATTATCCTGTACGAATGATGAACCGATCTGGCTCGTGAAATAATACCAAACACCACATAAAGCAGCAAGCCCGATAAAAGAACCGATAGCTCCTAAAACAATAGCTTCAATGATAAAAGGCTTTAAGATAAATCTTCTTTTCGCTCCTACCAACTGCATGGTTTTGATAATAAATCTTTTTGAAAATATTTTCAGACGGATAGAGTTATTAATTAAAACTACCGCTAAAATCAAAAATAAAAGAGAAAAACCAAAAATCCATTTTAAAATTCTACTCAGGTTGTTGTATACATCTACCATTAAGGTACTGTCATTTTTCACGTCTACAACTCCCGGAACGGATTTGATGATCTTTATCGCTGCATCAATTTTTGCAGGGTCTACATATTCAGGTTTTAGAGCAATTTCTATAGAAGAAGGGAAAATATTCTCCTCGAAAAGCGCATCGCTATCGATTCCCATACTTTTTTTCGCTTCAACTGCGGCAGCAGCTCTTGAAATGTAGGTCGCCTTTTTTACAGGTGCCAAAGTCTGTACTTTCTTTAAAGTTTCTTCTTCAAATTTTGCAATTTTTACAGAGTCTTTTGCGTCATAGTTTTCATCAAAGTAGGCATTGACAACCAATTGTTCCTTGATATAGTCGGAATATTTCTGGGCATTGATCAAAATAAGTCCCATTAATCCTAACAAAAATAACACTAAGGCAATACTTATTACGACTGTAATATTGCTCGATCGAAGTCTCTTCTTATTAAATTCATCTACAGATTTAGCCATTAATATTAAAATTTTTGGCTAAATTAGAAAAAAACTTCCGAAATTTGGGACGAAATAGAGAAAATCATTGTTAATAAAATCATAAAAAAACTTGAGTGTAAAAGCAAAAAAACATCTTGGTCAACACTTTTTGACAGATGAAAATATCGCAAGAAAAATCGTAGAAGGTCTTAGTTTTGAGAACTATAAGAATATTATGGAAATAGGCCCGGGAACGGGAGTCCTTACCAAATACCTTCTCGAAAAAGAGCAAAACCTTTATCTTGCAGAAATAGATACCGAATCTATAGAGTACCTGAAAAACACCTATCCTAAGATTACAGAAGAGATCTTTGTAGGAGATTTCCTGAAGCAGGATTTCAATTTTATTAATAACGATCAAATTGCTATTATTGGAAACTTCCCTTATAATATTTCTTCACAGATCTTATTCAAAATCATAGATCACTATGAATTGATTCCGGAAATGGTTGGAATGTTCCAAAAAGAAGTGGCAGAAAGAACGGCATCTGTGCCAAGAACGAAGGAGTACGGAATTCTATCTGTTTTGGTTCAGGCATACTATGACGTTACTTATCTGTTTACAGTGCATGAAAACGTCTTCAATCCACCTCCAAAGGTAAAGTCGGGAGTTATTAAATTAACCCGAAACCCAAAAGAAGGGTTGGCAGGAAATGAAGTTCTTTTCAAACAAATCGTAAAGGCTGGTTTTAATCAAAGGAGAAAAAAATTATCCAACTCTTTAAAAGTATTGGAAATTCCTGAAGAATTGAAAACGCATGAATTTATGGATAAAAGAGCTGAAGAATTAAGCGTTAGTGACTTTATCAATTTCACCAAACTCTGGAAAGAAAACCGATAAAATTTTAAACATAAAAAAGCCTTTCAAGTTAAATTGAAAGGCTTTTTTTGATATTTGCATTATCTATTTATTATTCTCTATTCTTTAGTAAGATCCAACCAGACCAGTTCATCTGAGCTTTTGATTTTGGATAATCAAAGTTGAATTTGTACCAGTAAGTAGCTGTTGGCAATCTCTTACCTGCTACAGTACCGTTCCAGATAGGATTTTGTTTTGAGAATCTGAACATCTCAACTCCATATCTGTCGTAGATAGAACCTGTGAAGTTTTTGAACTCTCCAAGTGACGTAAGATCCAGCACATCGTTTACACCATCTTGGTTAGGCGTAATAATGTTTGAAATCTGCAATGTAAAGAACTCAAGCGCTCCCACACAATGCGTACCTACTACTCTCACCTGAATGTTGTATGTCGTATTACTCTGTAATCCCGAAAATACATTCGATTGCTGCCAATTAATACCTCCATCAACAGAATATTCTAAAACTCCCTGAATATTATTAATTGGTGGGTTTTCAGCAGTGATCGTCAATGTTCCATTTCCATAATTGATATTAGAAACGAAAGGTGAAGCTGCACCCATTACTTTCACAGGGAAGATTTTCTTACAAATTCCGTTATCAATTTCAACTGTATAAATTCCCCATTCATCTACTGCAATAGTCTGCGTTGTAGCTCCCGTGCTCCATAAATACTTGTAATTAGGACCTGTTCCTGCATCTAAGATTACTCTGTCTCCTAGACACATTTCTACATCTTTCAATGGAGTAACTATTTCAGGAACCACTTCCACAGTTACGGTTGCCGGCTGTAAAGATTTACATCCTTTAACTCCGATAGCATATACTGTAAATGTTGTTGTATTAAATAAGGTAACAGTCTGAGTTGGTCCTGTACCTAAGAAATTATTCCATAAGTAAGTGTTTCCTCCTGTAGCTGTTAAATTAACTGATTCTCCCGGACATATTTTAATTCTGGTAGATACCAAAGTTGCTTTTGGCGTAACTTCTTTTAATAATTTAAGTTCAATCATTTTACTACAGAATCCTCCATTTGAAACAACTACATATAGAATCTGACCGTCAGTTCCATTATAGTTTAATGGAGTTGTAATAAAATTAGTGTTTTGAGCGATTGCATCTGCCTGATTTTGATAAAAATGGAATATCGCACCAGGAGTTGTACTTATTGCCGGCATGATGGTCGACAAGTCGAAAGTAGTAATATCCGGAGTGGTACACAGAAGCAACGTTGCATTCTGAGCAGTCGGCGTCGTCCCTCCATGAATTTGAATTGATGCTTTCCCCGGACAAGGATTCCCCGGAACACTTACCTCAATTGTATAGGTTCCCGGCTGAGTCGCTGTAATTGTGTTCGTTGTAGCACCGTTAACAGCTACTCCGTTAAAGAACCACTGATATAATAAATTAGGATCACTCACAGAAGCTGTGATCACTTGCGGTACACCATCACAAACATTAATATCTGAAGGTAAAGTAGCTCCCGAAGGGTCTAATAAATCTACCCCAATTTTAAAAGATCCACCTTCTAAAAATACTGCTGAATCAAAAGCTGTATCTCCTGCATCAGCAATTACCATTTTAAAATGATATTGTTGTCCTGCAACTACAGTTGCTGTAGCCGTAAGAGGAACTGTTCTACCATTAAGATTCGTATCGCCAATTGGAGGGTTATACCCTGCAAAGTATTGTTCGTTTACTGCAGCACATCCACCAAAACCTGTAATTAGTGGGTGAATATTTGTAATACTTACAGGTCCACCAGCATTCGGCAATACAGCCATGTTGACATATGGTCCTCCTGAAGTAGGTCTAATTAATAAAGCAAATGAATCTGCAAAACTACAAGGATAATCACCGGTATACTCCTCAGAAGCCATTATATAATTAAATTTAACCTGAGATGATGTAGGAACGAAATCGAATTCTAAGATTACCGCATCATTCAAAGGCTTACTTGGGTTGGTTGCTGCTACTAAATCTGGGTCACTACCCGTTCCCACAACGTCGCTAAGCCCTGTTTCAGGAACATTCCCTGTACGGTTAGCTTTTCCTGTTACCAATACAATCCCGTCTTTAAAAGGAAAGGTGCTTGTTGCTTTATGGAAATAACCCCAAGCTCTGTTTGCATTAGTGGCCGGTAAATTTGGAGTTACTACAACATTCGAAACGCTGGGTGTAATACACGAATTGGTTCCTGATGATATCAATACATCCTTTACCAATTGCTCCATCGTAAAACTCGATTCATTATATCCCGGAGCATTTACATCAATAAGATCCCCTGCTTTGGCAGTTGAAGCTGAAAGCTTTTTTATTTGAGGTTTTCTGGGTGGTGCATTTTGCGAGAATAAAGAAGTAGAACTGAATAAAAAAAAGAAAAAAACCGGTAGATATCTCTTCATAATACTTTTTGTTTCAACAAATTTAATTTTTTTTTAAATATATCGTATATATATTTAACTTTTTTATTATTAAAAATAAAAACCTCCAAAATAGGAGGTTTTCAAAATTATGGTGATTTAATTGTTAATTTCTATTTTTTAATAAGATCCAGCCTGTTCTTAATTCAAGCTTTTTACTTGCCGGATTATCCCATTGAACTCTATACCAATAAGTAGCAGTTGGTACATTAAGATCTTTTATTGTTCCTCTCCAAACAGCATCAGATTTAGTAGCTTTAAATAATTCCTGCCCGTATCTATTGAAAACAGAAGCTGCAAAATTATTATACTGACTGATTCCTGAGAAGTCTATAACATCATTTTTACCATCAGAGTTTGGTGTAATTGCATTACTGATTAGGAATGTATAAAACTCTAATGTAGTACTACATTTCGCATCTTTAACTCTAACCATCAATTTATAATTGCTGTTATTTAAAACATTATAGAATATATTCGAATTCTGCCATGTTACTCCTCCATCAATAGAAAATTCTAAAACTCCTCCTATAGGATTGGTCGTTGTAAGCGTAAGAACATGATTTTCAAAAGTCACATTCGTAAATTGAGGCAATACTGGGTTTAACAATTGTGCTGTGAAAACTTTAGAACAAACTCCATTACTTATCGTAACTGAATAAGTTCCCACTACATCTGTTGATATCGTTTGCGTAGTAGCACCATTACTCCATAAATAAGTATAGTTAGGACCCGCTCCCGCATCTAAAATACCCTTATCTCCAACACAGACAAATACATCTTGTAATGTAGAAACAATCGCCGGAACAACCTCAATTTTAATTTTTGCAGGAAGTACTGAGCTACATCCATTTCCACCTAATGCATACACAGAATACTCTGTAGTAACTGTTGGAGAAACAACCTGAGTATTTCCGTTTCCTGTTAATCCAACCCAGTTATAAGTAATACCCCCTGTAGCTGTTAAAGTAACAGATTCTCCGGCACAGATCTTCGATTTATTAGCTGAAACCCCTGCTGTTGGAGGGCCAACTATAACTGTAACTGTTGCAGGAGTTGCAGAGATACATCCGTTTGCTCCTATCGCAAAAACGGTATATACGGTCGTCGTAGTAGGTGAAACAACCTGAGTATTTCCACTCCCCGGAAGAGTTCCCCAATTATAAGTAGCTCCGCCCGTAGCTGTTAAAGTAACCGATTCTCCAACACAAATCTGAGCAACTGATGAGGTTAAACCTGCCACCGGAATTGTTTTATTTTCAATGACTGTAACTGTTGCTGTGTAGGTACATGTTAAGTTTCCGGGTTGCGTTACATTTGAAACCGTTAAAGTATAAGTCCCTCCTGCATTTACGGCAGGTGTTAGAGTATTAGCTCCAGAAACAATATTTCCTCCTACGGTTGTCCATGCGATGGTAGAACCTGCAGGAATTACAGACGCTCCGGCATTTATCGTAACCTGATTTGTTGTACAGGTTATTGTTTGCGGAGTTGCTATTGTTAATGTTGTTTCTGCGGTTCTTACTAATTGCAATGTCACAACATAGCTACAACCTCCATTTTTAACCAAAACATAAATTGTCTGATTTGCAGCACTTGGATATGCTGTAGGTGTAGGAATTGTATTTGCGTTTCCTGCATTAGCATCTGCCTGCAGTAAATAATAAGCAAAAGTTGCTGTACCCGCTGACGTTATTTGTGGTTGCGCTGATGTTAGATCATAAATGATATTTCCAGGCTGGTAACATTTTAATAATGATGCATTTTGTACAGTAATCGGTTGAGAAACTACAACCGTAATTGTAGCAGGATTTTGAGATACACAACCATTAGCACCAACAGCAGTTACTGTATAAGTTGTTGTGGTAGCAGGCGTTACAACTTGTGTATTTCCGTTACCAGGTAAACCTCCCTGCCAGTTGTATGTTGCTCCTCCTGTAGCTGTTAAAGTAACAGATTCTCCGGCGCAGATCAAAACTTTAGTTGCAGTTAATCCCGTTGCAGGTGGCGCGCTATCCCCTGTTACAGTTACCGTTGCAGTAGTTGTACAATCAAGATTTCCGGGCTGATAATTTTTTGTAATCGTTAAAGTATACGTCCCGGCATTGTTAACAACTGGTGTTAATGTATTTCCACCAGAAACAATGTTTCCGCCTACGGTTGTCCAGTTGAATGTAGAACCTGTAGGATATACCGATGTAGAAGCGTTTAATGTTATTTGTGAATTTGTACAAGTTAAAACTGTTGACGGAGCAATTGTTGCCGTCATTTGAGGCGCTTTTACCAACTGTAATTCGGCCACTTTTGCACAGAAACCTGTTTTTACCTGAACATATACCGTACCTCCCGCACTTGGATAAGCTGTGGGAGTAGGAATTGTGTTTGCATTTCCTGCATTAGCATCTGCTAACGTTGTATAGTAAGCAAATATAGCTCCTGGTGTTGTACTTATTGATGCTTGAGCTGAGGTTAAATTAAATGTTGCATTTCCCGGTGCATAACATGCCGTTAACGTTGCATTCTGTACTGTTGGAGATGTACCTCCGACAATCGTGACGCTGGCTGTTCCCGGACATGAATTTCCGGGTATAAAAACCTGAACGGTATATACTCCCGGCTGAGTTGCCGTATAACTTACAGAAGTAGCTCCAGGAATAGGTGTAGTTCCTAATAACCACACGTAAGTTGCTCCAGGGATATTTGCAGATGCTGTAAGAACTGTTGGTGTATTATCACAAACATTGATAGATCCAGGAAGTGCTACTCCTGCAGGATCTAAAATTTTAACTCCGATATCGAAAGATCCTGCTTCCAAGAAAACTCCTGAATCAAAATTTCTATCCTGATAATCTGCCAATACCATTTTAAAATGATATGTCTGCCCCGGGATTACGGTTGCAGTAGCAGTTAACGGAACTGTACGTCCATTAAAGTTGGTTTGTATCTGAGGATTATTTAAACCTCCAAAATATTGTTCATTCTTTGGTCCGCAAGGTAAACTTGACGGAATAATATTCGTAACACTTACGGGAGTTCCGTTGGGAAGAAGTGCAAGGTTCGTATAAGTAGGATCGGTGGATTTTTTTAATAATAAAGCAAAACCATCCGAAATATTACATGTAAAATTGTCAAAATATTCTTTTGAAGCAAAGATGTATCTGAATTTAACTTCGGTAGAAGTTGGAACGAAATCAAATTCTATAAAAGTAGCATCATTCAATTGCCCATTTGGTACTCCCAAAGCATTCGCAAGATCAATATCTCCTCCTGTCGTTAAATGATCACTTAATGTTCCCTGAAAATCATTTCCGGCTCTTCTCGCATAACCTGTTGTAAGAACAATACCTTTTGCAAATGGAAAATTGGTTGTGCCTTTGTTGAAATATCCCCAGCTTCTGTTCAGATCACCGACTGATAAATTTGGAGAAACTACAACATTACTAACATTTGCTGTAGAACACGTGGATCCTCCTGCTATTAAAACATCTTTCACAAGCTGCTCAACACTAAAGTTTGTCTCAGGATATCCTGCAGCATTTATATCTATAAATGCCCCTGCCTTCATTGATACCGATGTAGGATTTTTCGCTTTTTCTATTCTTTTATTCTGAGAGAAAGCGGAATTACCAATAAGTATTAAAAGTAAAGCAAAAAATAAACTTCTTGTCCTCCAATTTAACATTTTATATTATTTTAAACAAAAATACTATTTTTTTTGATTGAAATTCAATTCTGAATAATTTACATTACTATGAATACAATTTTATTCATTATCAAATATAAATTTCACTTTAATAAAAAAGGCTAACGAATTGTTAGCCTTTTTATGTTTTATTTATTATTCAATGTTTTTCAAGAGAATCCAGCCTGTTTTTACAGTCAGTTGTTTGCTTGCAGGATCTTCAAAAGTAACCTGATACCAATAAGATGAAGTTGGTAAACGTTTACCTTGGAAGAAACCGTCCCAATATGGTCTTATTTTTTCAGCTTTATATACTTCACGTCCGTAACGGTCGAATACACTTGCTTTGAAATCTTTATAGCTGCTTACTCCACGGAAATCGATTCTATCATTCAAATTATCTCCGTTTGGCGTAACAACGTTTTGCATTACAAATGTGAAATATTCTAAAAATGTCTCACAACTTGTTTTCTTTACTCTTACTCTGATAGAAATTACTGAGTTTTTAGGAACATTAGTAAACATATTAGAATCCTGCCAAGTGATTCCGTTATCCACAGAATATTCCATCTGACCATTTGTAGCGGTTGCTGTAATGATCATTGTTCCGTTATCATTGTAATTAATATTTTTGATCTCAGGAACTGTAGCCTGAATTACTTCTGCAGTAAATATTTTAGTACAAACACCATTCGTGATCGTCACAGTATAAATACCAGGCGCACCTACTGAAATTGTCTGTGTAGTTGCAGCGTTACTCCAAATATAACTGTAATTAGGACCTGCTCCTGCGTCTAGCGTAATTTTATCGCCTATACAGATAATCCCTCCTTTAACATTTGATGTAATGGCAGGTACTACCTCTACTGTTATGGTAGCAGGCTGTAAAGATTTACATCCCTGTGCTCCTATTGCATATACTGTGTATGTTGTAGTCTGGCTTGGGCTCACTGTTTGTGTACCCGCTGTACCTGAAATACTGTTCCATTGGTAAGTTACACCTCCTGAAGCTGTTAAAGTTACAGATTCTCCATTACAGATTTTAACCCTAGAAGCACCAAGTACAGCTATCGGGGTAGCTTCTTTTCTTAAAGTCAATGTAACCGTTTTACTACAAAATGCTCCATTGGAAACAACGACATATAAAACCTGTCCATCTGTTCCGTTATAAGTCGCTAAACTAGCAGCAGGAATAAAAGTATTATCTTGAGCCTGCGCCCCTGCCTGAGTTGGATAAAAACGAAATATAGCACCTGTAGTTGTACTTATTGATGGTTTAGCAGTATTTAAATCAAATGTACTATTTGTAGGAGTTGTACAAAGTTTCAATGTGGCATTTTGTGCCACTGGAGTTGTACCTCCAACGATAGTTATCTTTGCTTCAGCCGGACACGTATTTCCCGGAACACTAACTTTAATAGTATAAATACCTGGTGCAGTTGCAACATACGTTGAAGTTGTTGCTCCCGGTATTGCTACTGTTGTTGTACCATTATTGAAATACCATTGGTAAGTAGCTCCCGTAATACCTGAAACCTGAGCCACTAGAGTCTGAGGAGCGTTATCACACACATTTAAAGACGCAGGTAATACAGCTCCGGTATTGTCAACAAGTTTAATACCTATATCAAAAGATCCACCTTCAATAAATACAGCAGAATCGTAACTAGAATCTCTATAATCTGACAAGACCATTTTAAAATGGTAAGCAACTCCTGGAGTAACAGTTGCTATTGCCGTCAAAGGAACTGTTCTACCATTATAATTAGTTACCACTTTAGGTGACGAGTTATAACCCGCAAAATACATTTCATTAATAGCAGGACAGCCAAAAGGAGGTGTTCCAGGTATTAAAGGATGTATATTGGTCATACTTACAGGACCAGCTGTTCCCGGCAAAACAGCTACATTTACATAGGGACCACCTGAAACAGGTTTGATCAATAAAGCAAATGCATCTGAATATTGGCATGGAAAAGTACCTGTATATTCTTCAGAAGCAAAAAGATAGTTAAACTTTACCTGATTAGAGTTGGGTACAAAATCAAACTCCAGCATGACATTATCATTATAATTATCAGTAGGGTTGGTAATAGGAACTGCCGCTACCAAATCAGGATCGTTCATTCCTGCGCCGATTACAGACGTACTAGGAGTTTGTGCTACATTTCCTGCCTCTCTGGCACGACCTGTAGTTAAAACAATTCCGTCTTTAAAAGGGAAATTTGTAGTTCCTCTATGGAAATATCCCCAGAATCTATCATTATTAGTTACTGGATGGTTAGGAGCTACTGTTACATTTGATACGTTTGGTACTGAACACGTTGATCCGCCATTAATTAGAATATCCTTCACAAGTTGCTCTGCACTATATGTAGAAGGTGCATAACCCGTTGCGTTTACATCTATAAAAACTCCGGCTTTTTTGTTTGCCGATGTTATTATAGGTTTAGGTGCTTTCCTCTGAGAAAATACAGAAGTGGAAACTAATAACAATACCAATAAGAAAAAGTAGTTTTTCAGTCTATAATTTAACATTTTGTTGTTGTTTGTTCAAAAATACTATTTTTTTTGATTAAATCCCCATCTGGGTTGAATTATTAACAATAATAATTAAATTAATGTTAAATATTAATTCTGATTTAAATTTTATTATAAACAACAAAAAAATGACCAATAAATTATTAGTCATTTTTTTTAAATTCCGTTAAAAAAATTCTTTCAATTTTCAAAAAAATCAATCTTTTTTAAGCTGATCGATCATATTCTGAAGCTCTGAAATCTGATCCTTCAAAGATTTTATTTCATTTTTATTAGAAGTTACGTGGCTTTTAAGCATAACATTTTTAGCACGTTCGTTGTGATCTTCATCTTCTTCATCTTCATTGATTTCCTCGATGTCTTCCTGAATGTCTTCAATATCTTCATTAATTTCTTCGATGTCCTCGCTGATCTCTTCAATATCTTCACTAATTTCTTCAATATCTTCCTGAATATCTTCAATATCTTCCTGAATATCTCCAATTTTTTCGTGACTTTTATTCACCGACATCTGGATAAAAATTGCCAGATAAATTGCCTCAAGAGAAACTACCGTTGTAAGAATGAGAAGCATTTTATCAAATTCAACGATTTTCAGGGCAGGAAGAAGAAACGAAGTAATAAAAAATAAGGTGTGGACGATAAGTGAAGGTATAGAACCTATCCACCAAGTAATCCCGTTTGCAATTTTTTCTAAAACTTCTATTTTTTCTTTTTTTTCATTTTGTGTTTTCATCTTTATATTTTATAATAATTCTTTTGTTACGCCTAATCCAAATAATGCAAAATCATATTTTGCAGGATCTTTTTCATCAAACTTTCTAATTACTAGATCAAGTTCTTCTACCGTTTTCCAATCGTTCTGAGTTCTGAAAATTAATCCTAATTTTCTGGAAATATTTCCAGTATGAACATCCAATGGAATCGACAGATATTTTTGATCGATATTCTCCCAAATACCAAAATCTACGCCACGTTTATCCTGACGAACCATCCAACGCAAAAACATAATGATTCTTTTCGTAGAAGAATTTTTATAGGGTGAACTTACATGTTTGTGCGTTCTGTGTTTCTCAATTCCAAGAAATTGTGTTCTGAATCTTTCGATGGAATGAGAAAAATTAGTTTCAGAATCTTTAATTAAAAATAAATCCTCCAAACTCTTATTTTCAGTATAAATTCTATTGAATTGTTTGATGAAATAAGTAAAATCCTGCCCATTAAAAGTTCTGTGAATACTTTTTTCCTGAATTGATTCTAAATCCTTTTCAGAATAATTCATCACAAAATCATAAGGCGAATTCCCCATGATCGCCAGCATTTTTTCAGCTGATTTAATGATCGCCTTTCTGTTTCCCCAGGAAATTGTTGCCGATAAAAACCCGGCAATTTCAACATCCTGTTTCAAAGCAAAACGATGCGGAATCTGTATCGGATCATTTTCAATAAAGTCTGGAGTATTGTATTGGTCGGCTTTTTCGTCTAAAAAGTTTTTTAGTTCTTCAAAATTTAACATTTCCATTTTAAATTTTTACACTTTCCAAAGCTTTTGGTAAAAATGAATTGGTAAAAATGGTTCTCGCTTCATCTGTGAAAACCGTTAAATCTCCATATCTGTTAGAAAAATGTCCTAAAATAAGCTTCCCAACTTCTGCTTTCTGGGCAATTGTCGCTGCTTCCAAAGCGGTTGAATGTCCCGTATAATCGGCCATTTCTTTTAAATCATGCAAAAATGTAGATTCATGATACAGAACCGTCACATTTTTAATGATCGGAATTACACTTTCAAGATATTTCGTATCGCTGCAGAAAGCGTAAGAAACACAAGGAGAAGGATCAAGTGTTAACACTTCATTTTTAAGAACATAACCATCACTCAACACAAAATCTTTTCCGGCTTTTATGTTATGGTAATCACATGTTTCTATTTCGTCATATTTTGCAATTTCCTTCATATTCAGATGTCTGTCTTTCGGTTTTTCTTTAAAAAGATAACCGTTACAGTAAATTCTGTGATCTAAAGGAATTGTATAAACCTCTACCCTAGCGTCTTCGTAGATCTTTTCCGAATAGTTTTTGTCCAATTCATGATAAACCACTTCAAATCCACGATGTGTTTCCGTAATAGTGAAAATTGTATCAAGCATTTTTTTAATCCCTTTCGGGCCATAAACATGCAAAGGAGTATCTCGTCCCAACAATCTGAAAGATGCGATCAATCCCGGAAGACCAAAACAATGATCCCCGTGAAGATGCGAAATAAAAATATGATTGATCTTTGAAAATTTCGCTTTTGCTTTTCTCAGCTGTACCTGCGTACCTTCGCCACAATCTATCAGAAAACATCTTTCTTCCATTTCTAAAAGCTGAGATGTTGGTGAAGTATTCACTGTGGGAATTGCTGAATTAAAGCCTAATATCGTTAAATAAGTACTCAAAACAATAGTTTATTATGCCGACAAATGTACGACAGAAAATCTAATTTTTCTTTTGTCTTGAAACAAAAGAAACAAAAATTCAAGACTTGGAAATTCCGGCTAAAAATAACTTCTGTTCACTAAAAATTCTAAAACTTGCGCGAATTCAAAATTTGTTTATCGATTACAAGTCGGTCTCGCGCTTCAAACAGTAGTATTTTCTTTACGCTCACAGAATTTATTTTCTTAACGCCTACATTTCCTATGTCGATTATTAAACACAAATTAACTGTAAAATCTTTTTTGGCAAAAAATTAATCCTTTACTTTTAAAAAATCCAAGAATAAATCAAGCGCCTGTTTACGGTGGCTGATCTTGTTTTTATCTTCCGGATTCATTTCTGCGAAAGTTCTGTCGTAACCTTGAGGAACGAAGATTGGATCATACCCAAAACCTTTGAAACCTTTATTTTCTGTCAATAAATTTCCGTGCGCTCGACCGTCGAAATATTTTGCACCATTTTCATCATAATAACATAAAACTGTGATGAAATAAGCTTTTCTGTTTTCAACACCTTCCATTTCGCTCAACACTTTTTCGATATTTTTAGCAAAATCATGATCTCCAGCGTAACGAGCTGAGAAAATTCCCGGTCTACCGTCTAAAGATTCTACCACTAAACCGCTGTCGTCTCCTAAACTTGGAATTCCTGTTTTTTCGAAGCAATATTTAGCTTTAATTAGAGCATTGGCGTTGAAAGAATCTCCGTCTTCTAAAATTTCCTCGTGAATATTATAATCAGTCAGACTTTTAACGATAAACTCATTTCCTAAGATCTGCTGAATTTCTTCTTTTTTATGTTCGTTGTGGGTTGCTACCAATAATTCCATATTCAATTTCATTTTTTATTCTATTTTTTTGTTTAAACACGAAAGGCACGAATAATTTTCACGAATAACACGAATCTCATTTGTGAAATTTGTGCTTAAAAATTAGTGTTATTTGTGTTTAGATTTAAATTTCAGAGTAATGTACTTTATATTTCTTCATAAATAAATAGTAGAATAAAGAAAAAAGTACAATTCCGATGGCTAATATGATCCATTCAGAAACTTTAAAAGCTTCTGCAAAACTTTCGTTTTTAGTATAAGTTATTAATAATGATGAGCATAAATTATTAAAACCATGCAACAACATTGGCAACAGTAAAGATTTAGTTTTATAATAAACCAAACCAAGTACACATCCCAATAAAATGGCACCTACAAACTGCCAAGGATTTGCATGAACCACTCCAAAAATAATGGAAGAAAACAAAATGGCTTTCCAAGGTTCTACTCCTTTATTCATCAATCCTTTCTGAATAATTCCACGGAAAATAATTTCCTCGAAGATTGGAGCCATAATAACAGCTGTGATAATCATTACAACAGGATCATCCGTTAATTGATTCATTAAATCAGAGAAAAATTCATAATATTTCCCGAAGAAAGGTCCCGTTGTCGGAATTTGAGCTGCGATAAATTCTGCGATAAACATCATCCCTATCATTAATGGAAAAATTAATAAATAGGTATAAAAATTGGTGGGTGAAAAGTTGAAATTAAGTTTCTTTTTCGTTGTTGGTCTTACAATGAAAAAATCAAAAAAAGCAATCGCCGTCAAGAATCCAATCGCATTGGAAGCCATAAAGAACCAATCTTTATACTGCAGATTTTCTTTAAAAGTAAACATCCAGAAAACATTGAAAAAGGAAATCAACATTGTTCCGACGAACAATCCGCCCAATAAAACAACTCCTCCGAACCATGTGAACGTAAACTTTGGATATTTGCTGTTTTCCATGTTTTTTATCTAAAAATTTTGTAAAAACAAAGATAACTGATTTTATGGAATGGTAAATGTTTATTGAGATTTTGAATGATAAATATTACCTTTTTAATAGTCCGATTATTCTGATAAGCTATTTTTATGAAGTAACTTTGCACCTTAATTTTTTTCAACATGGATAGTTTAGTAAATCGGTCAGAGAATGTTAATTTATCCTTGATTAGCTATGTATCTTTTACTTTCGTAGGATATTTTATCATAGGATTATCTCTGTCTGTTCTTCCGATTTTTATTAGTAAAAGTTTAGGGTTTAGCCTGGTCGTTGCCGGATTGGTCATCAGTTTACAATATGTTTCTACATTTTTTCTGAGGGCATATTCCGGAAAAATCATTGATGGAAAAGGTCCAAAACCTGCTGTATTATTCAGTATGTTGAGTTTTTCATTGACTGGGATATTTTTAATTATCGCTTATTATTTTAGAGTTTCACCATTTATCAGTCTTACATTTTTGATCATTACCCGTTTGCTTACAGGCTGTGCGGAAGGAATGATTGGAGCAAGTCCCATCAACTGGGCAATCATAGCTCTTGGTGAAAAACATACTGCAAAAATTATTTCGTACAACGGTGTTGCCTGTTATGGAGCCTTAGCAATTGGAGCTTCTTTGGGAATTATCATTGAACATAAATTCAGTCTTTATGGGATCGGAATTCTTTCTATTCTATTAGGAATTGTAGGATTTTTCTTCGCTAAAACCAAAGAAAATAAGAAAAACACCAATCATCAGGATTCACAATCTTTCTGGAAAGTATTGGGGAAAGTAGCGCCTTTCGGGATTTGTCTTGCTTTAGGAGGACTAGGATTCGCGAGCATTTCAACTTTTATTACCTTATATTACAATTATTTTCACTGGAATAATGGAGCTTTATGTCTCAGTGTTTTTGGCGGACTGTTCGTTGCCGGAAGATTAGTTTTCAGCAATGTTATCAATAATTATGGCGGAATAAAAGTAGCTATCGCCTGTCTTTTAGTAGAAACCATCGGGCTTTTAATCATTGCTTTTGCTACGACTTCACAAATGGCGCTTGTGGGAGCTGGTGTTACAGGTTTAGGATTTTCATTAATTTTTCCTGCGCTCGGTGTTGTTGCTATTAAAAGTGTTTCGCCTTCAAGTCAGGGTTCTGCATTGGCTGGTTACGGACTTTTTATTGATCTTTCCCTTGGTGTGGCAGGGCCTTTAATTGGTGCTGTCGCCGATCTTTGTGGTATGAAATATATTTTTCCTTTCAGTGCTGCCATGGTTTTTGTGGGGCTGGGATTGGCTTTTGTTCTTAAGAAAAAGTCAAGTTTATAAAATGAAACACTAATTACACAAATGTTTTCACAAATTATCACAAATTTAATTGTGCTTATTTGTGCGAATAATTAGTGTTATTTGTGTTTAAATAAATGTTTTAAAATCAAATTTTCAGGATTCGACAAAATTCACGATTTTTGCAACTTCAAAATACGATATGTCAGACTTAATCAAAGAAATAGAAAAAAGAAAAACTTTCGGGATTATCTCTCACCCCGATGCCGGAAAAACCACTCTTACGGAGAAGTTACTACTTTTCGGGGGTGCAATTCAGGAAGCGGGTGCAGTAAAATCCAACAAAATAAAAAAAGGAGCTACCTCCGACTTTATGGAAATTGAAAGACAGAGAGGGATCTCTGTGGCAACTTCCGTATTGGCTTTTGAATATAAAGGTCACAAAATCAATATTCTTGACACACCTGGTCACAAAGACTTTGCAGAAGACACTTACAGAACGTTAACCGCCGTTGACTCTGTAATCGTTGTAATTGACGTTGCAAAAGGGGTCGAGGAACAAACTGAAAAATTGGTTCAGGTTTGTAGAATGAGAAACATCCCGATGTTGGTTTTCATCAATAAATTAGACCGTGAAGGTAAAGATGCCTTCGATCTATTGGATGAGGTTGAGCAAAAATTAGGATTAAGAGTTGTTCCTCTTTCTCTTCCGATTGGGATGGGAGCTGATTTTCAGGGAATTTACAATATCTGGGAAAACAATATTCAGTTATTCTTAGAAGAGAAAAAGCAGAGAGTTGGTGAAGCAATTAAATTTGATGACATCAATGATCCTACGATTGATGAAGTTATCGGTGATAAAGCAGCAAAAAATTTACGCGAAGAACTTGATTTAGTACAGTCTGTTTACCCTCCATTTAGTCGTGACGAATACATGAATGGCGATCTTCAGCCGGTTTTCTTTGGTTCTGCTTTAAATAATTTTGGTGTTCGTGAATTATTGGATGCTTTCATCGAAATTGCTCCAATGCCACAGCCAAAAGAAAGTGATACCCGTATCGTAAAGCCCGAGGAAACTACATTTACAGGATTTGTTTTCAAGATTCACGCGAATATGGATCCGAAACACAGAGACCGTTTGGCTTTCGTGAAAATTGTTTCAGGAGTGTTTAAAAGAAACGAAAATTATTTATTGGTAAGAGAAAATAAAAAGATGAAGTTTTCTTCGCCAAATGCCTTTTTTGCTGATAAAAAAGAAGTTGTAGACGAAAGTTTCCCTGGAGATATTGTTGGTCTTCACGATACCGGAAGTTTCAGAATTGGAGATACTTTAACGGGAGGTGAAAAACTGAGCTTTAAAGGAATTCCAAACTTCTCTCCGGAACATTTCCGTTATATTAACAACAGTGATCCGTTAAAAGCGAAGCAATTGGCTAAAGGTATCGACCAGTTAATGGATGAAGGTGTTGCTCAGCTATTTACGCTTGAAATGAACAACAGAAAGATCATCGGAACGGTTGGAGCACTTCAATATGAAGTTATTCAATATCGTTTGGAGCATGAATATGGTGCAAAATGTACGTACGAACCACTTTCCATGCATAAAGCTTGCTGGGTTGAGGCTGATGAGAAATCAGACGAATTCAAAGAATTTGCAAGATTAAAACAAAGATACTTAGCGAGAGATAAGTATAACCAATTGGTATTTTTGGCAGATTCATCTTTCACGATTCACATGACGCAGGAGAAATTCCCGAATGTGAAACTGCATTTTATTAGTGAATTTAAACAAGACTAATCAGTCATTAAATATAAAATATAGAATCCGTGAAAATTTTTCGCGGATTTTTGTTTCTTATAAAAAATTAATTTGATTAAATCAAAAAAAAATCTTTGTAAAACTTTTGTAAAACAAAAATAAATCACTGATTTCTAAAAACTTATAAATTTACCAACACAATACACTCCTTTTACAAGCGCTACAAGAACTTCACCGCTAATTTTACTTCATCAAAAAAATTAATGTTATGAAAAAGTTCATCTTACTGGTTGCTGTATCAAGCACTTTCATTATGTGTAAAAAAGGAGAAGCTTCACAATCTCAATTTGAAAAAGCGGTAAACACTGCAGATAGCGCGGCAACGGTTGCGTCTGAAACTATTAATTCTGTTAATAATTCGGCCAACGCAGTTTTAGATTCTGCCAATGTTAAAATAAAAGAATTTGAGGACACCAAAAACGGAGTAAAAGAAAAGATTGAAGCTACTTCAAAAATGGTAGATTCTTTATCTGATAAAATTACTTCCACAAAACTGGAATCAAAAATAGAAAAGAAAGACTCTTTAAATAAAAAATCAGAAAAAATTGTGGTAAATGTTCCTGCTCCAAAAATAATTAAGGAAACAAAAATCATCTATAAAGACAAACCAAAAAGCGAAAATTATGAACTGAATGTTCCTAAAAACAAAATGGTAAAAACAGGAACTTTGGAACTTACCGTAAATGATGCCGAAACGGCAAAAGAAATCATAAAAGAAGAAGTTAAAAAATATGATGGTTTTATAAGAAGTGAAAACATTTCATTAAATAACAACGAAAATAAAACAGCCTACATCAAAGTAAAAGTTCCGATTCAAAAGTTTGAATATTTGATGGATGAATTAAGCAACAATAACATCGGAAAAGTTGAAAATAAATCAATTGAAGTTTCAGGACAGGATTTTGCTCAAAACACGATGTGCGAACTAGACATTACACTTTACGGCAGCGAAGATGCTTACATTAAAGGTGAAGACACAGAATCTTTCGGAGGAAAATCTCTAGCTGCAATATCATCCGGCTGGAATGTCATCACCTCTATTTTCCTATTCATTCTTCCTCTATGGCCAATACTTTTGATCGCAGGAATTGGATATTATTTTTATAAAAAGAAAAACAAAAATCTCCCAAATAACGATTCTAACTAAATTATTACAATCCATCCTCGTGATGGATTTTTATTTTAATAATATTTTAATGAAAACTATACGCAATACATAATACTTATTTATACCTTTATTAATGTAGATTTTAAATAAATACTTTCGTTCCCCAGAATGAAATATCAAAAAATATTATATTAAAGTTATGTGATTCGTGAAAGTAAAAAGGCTCCCAAATTGAGAGCCTTTTGCTATTATTTCATATTCACTATTTTATCTACGACATACGTAGTGTTTCCTCTCCATGGCAAAGCTCCGTTGTATTCTTTGTAATGAAGATCGAATGATTTTCCGCTATTTAGCTCCAATTGTTTAAAAACTTCAGGATCTGAAACTGAAAACTCAAACTCATAACTTGTAATACTTCCGGTTTTACCCCTTCCGAAACCTTCCTGAATCAATTTGCCTTCATAGGTTTTGAAAACATAACCTTTTTTGATGGCATAGTTCAGATAACCGGATTTTACACCTTCTCCGAAAACGAAGAAATATTTATACCAGATAAATACTCCTAAAAGCAATAAAACAACGCCCAGAGTGATTAACCAAGGTTTTTTCATAGTAATATAGTGTTTTTAAAAATTTTTATTTTGCAATACTTCTCGAAATCACAATTTTTTGGATTTCAGAAGTTCCTTCATAGATCTGAGTGATCTTTGCATCACGCATCATTCTTTCAACGTGATATTCTTTTACGTAACCGTATCCACCGTGAATTTGCACGGCTTCAATAGTTGTATCCATTGCCACTTGAGAAGAATAAAGTTTTGCCATAGCTCCAATTTCAGAAATATCTTTTCCAGCGTCTTTATCAACAGCGGCTTTGTAGCAAAGCATTCTTGCAGCCGTGATCTGAGTTGCCATATCAGCCAATTTGAAAGCAATTGCCTGGTGGTTGATAATTTCAGTTTTGAAAGCTTTTCTTGTTTTAGCATATTTCAGCGCCAATTCGTAAGCTCCCGAAGCAATTCCTAAAGCCTGAGAAGCAATACCAATTCTACCACCGTTCAATACAGCCATTGCAAAATTGAATCCGAAACCGTCTTCACCGATTCTGTTCTCTTTCGGTACTTTTACGTTATTAAAGATCAAAGAATGTGTATCACTTCCTCTGATTCCCAATTTGTCTTCTTTTGGTCCGATCTCGAAACCTTCCCAACCTCTTTCTACAATAAATGCGTTGATACCTTTATGCTTTTTCTCAGGATCTGTCTGTGCAATTACCACATAGTAAGATGCAGTTCCACCGTTTGTGATCCAGTTTTTAATACCATTTAAAAGATAATAATCTCCCTTGTCTTCTGCAGTCGTTTTTTGAGAAGTAGCATCAGAACCTGCTTCAGGCTCAGATAAAGCAAAAGCTCCGATCACCTGACCGCTTGCCAATGGTGTAAGATATTTTACTTTTTGTTCCTCAGACGCGAATTTTTCAAGACCCGCACAAACTAATGAATTGTTTACAGACATAACAACAGCCGCAGAAGCATCAATTTTTGCGATCTCCTCCATTGCTAAAACGTAAGAAACACTATCCATACCTGCTCCTCCGTATTTAGGGTCTACCATCATTCCTAAAAGTCCCATTTCTCCCATTTTCTTCACCTGCTCTGTAGGAAACTTTTGCTCTCTGTCTCTCTCGATAACTTCAGGTAAAAGCTCTGTTTGTGCAAAATCTCTTGCAGCCTGCTGAATCATCAGCTGTTCTTCTGATAAATTAAAGTCCATAAAAATTTAATAATTAGATAGTCGTAAATTTACACTTTTTAACCAAACCTGAAAATAGAATTGCAAATTAGAGACTAGTAATTAGAGGTTTGTCATATTATAATGATTTTAAAATTTTAAGAACCTAAAGTTTTAGTATGAATTATTCAATATTATGCCACACATTTTATTAATTTCTAACTTCTTGTTTCTAATTTCTGTAATTAAAAAAAATGCTTATATTTAGAATTCTTTATAAAATTTATAGAAAATCATGACGATCAAAAGATTATTCGATATACCTCACTTTGCTTTAGAAAAATATCCTAAGGCTGATATGTTTGTGACGAAATATCATGGCGAATGGAAAAAAACTTCTACCCAAGAGTTTATTAATGAAGGAAATAAGATATCAAGAGGACTTTTAAAACTGGGCATAAAACCCGGAGATAAAATCGCTTTGATCACCACAAATTCCCGTACAGAATGGGCAATTATGGATCTCGGACTTTCCCAGATCGGAGTCGTTTCTGTCCCTGTTTACCCAAGTATTTCCCCGGAAGATTATGAATTTATTTTCAATAATGCTGAAATAAAGTACTGTTTTGTTTCCGATAAGGATCTTTTGGGCAAAGTAATGAAGGTAAAACATAATATTCCTTCCTTACAGGGAGTTTTTACATTTGATAATATAAGCGGTGCCGCCAATTGGAGAGAAATTTTAGACCTTGGAGAAGATGATTCTACCCAAATTGAGGTTGAAGATTTATCTAATGCTATCAATTCTGAAGACCTTGCTACGATAATTTACACATCCGGAACCACAGGAAGACCAAAAGGAGTGCTGCTTACTCACCACAATATTGTTTCCAATGTATTGGGGTCAATTCCAAGAATTCCGAAGAAAAAAAGCTTGGATTATAAAGATACGAGAGTGCTAAGTTTCTTACCAATCTGTCATATTTTTGAAAGAATGCTTTTCTATCTTTTCCAATATAATGGTTTTTCTATCTATTTCGCCGAAAGCATTGATAAAATGGGCGAAAATGTAAAAGAAATAAAACCTCACTACATGAGTGTTGTACCTAGATTGGTAGAAAAAGTTTACGATAAAATCTATAACACAGGTTCTTCTGCAGGAGGATTAAAATCAAAAATATTTTTCTGGGCTTTAAATTTAATTCAAAAAAAGAAAGAAGTTTCAAGACCGTCTGGATTACAGGAAATCATTGCTGATAAGTTAGTATTTAAAAAGTGGAGAGAAGGCTTAGGAGGCGAAATTATCACTTTAGTTTCAGGTTCTGCGGCTTTGTCTACAAGATTGAATTTAATGTTCCAAAACGCAGGAATTCCTATCCTGGAAGGCTACGGTTTAACAGAAACTTCTCCCGTAATTTCTGTGAACAGTTTTGATAAAATGAAAACAGGAACCGTTGGTCTACCATTAGATAATCTCACTGTAAAAATTCAGGAGGATGGCGAAATTACCGTAAAAGGACCTTCTATTTTTAAAGGTTATTTTAAAAATGATGAAATGACCAAAGAAGCATTCACAGAAGACGGATATTTCAAAACAGGAGACATCGGACATATAGACAGTGACGGATTTTTACAGATAACTGACCGTAAAAAGGAAATGTTCAAAACCTCTGGAGGAAAATATATTGCTCCACAAACGATTGAAAACTTGGCTAAAGCTTCAAAATTCATCGAGCAAATTATGGTTGTTGGTGATGGTGAAAAAATGCCTTGTGCGTTCGTTCAACCAGATTTTGAATTTGCAAAAAACTGGGCAATGAGAAATAATTTAAATATTGGCTCAACCCCTCAGGAAATTGCAAAAAGCCCTGAATTAAAAGACAGAATAGAAAAAGAACTCGAAGGTATCAACGAACATCTCGGAAATTGGGAAAAGATCAAAAAGATTGAATTAACACCCGAAGTTTGGAGCATTGATGCCGGACTTTTAACTCCAACTTTAAAACTAAAAAGAAAAGCAATAAAAGAGAAATTCATTGATCTTTACAATAAAATGTATGAGCATCATAACTAAAAATAAAAACCGCTTCACTTGAAACGGTTTTTTTATACTATTTCTTTAAAATTGAGGAATACATATAACTAAAACGTTAATAATTAATAATTGTACATGAATTTTTATTAATTTTTTCTTATCGTTAGATCTTTTATGCAAAACAAGGTTATATACATCTATTTGTAACTTTCTAAATTATTATTAAACTTTAATCTCATTTCATAAAAATAATTTGGATTACTGATTTAAGACCAGAATTAATTTACTTTTTCATAATCCTTCATTTATAAATAACAATAAATTTTAAGTATGTCTCATTTTCTGACTTTTTCGGTACTTTCTACCTTTTTCTTACAATATATCTTTTAGAGTTTAATTAGTGATGATTAAATTTTCAGTCACTATTAAAAAATAAAACAGCTTTGACAAAGGTAATTATTTGTATATTTTTTAGAAGCTATTTCCGGCTATCCGCTCATACTCCTCATGCCAACGCTAATAGGCCGATGCCTGTTGCGGGGTAACCGCTACTATCCGGGCTAGGAATCCCTCCTATCTATTAATTGGATTTTCTTTTCTACACGAAAGAGGAGATTAGTTTAAAAAAATGATCTCTCGTAAATTAATAGGATAAAGCAGATTTTTAAATAAGTTTTAAAAAAGAGGTTTAGATCCTTCCAGGATGACAAAGAGAACGGGAGAGGTAAAGGGTTGGAGATTGCTTCTAGCATCTAGCATCTAGCATCTAGCATCTAGCATCTAGCATCTAGCATCTAGCATCTAGCATCTAGCATCTAGCATCTAGCATCTAGCAAAAATACTTATTCCCCGTTCCAGATCAATGGTTTCTTATTCCCTATTACTTATCAATGATGATTGATGATTGAGTTGGTTTGGGGTATGGACATAAAAAAACTCCTTCATCAATCGATGAAGGAGTTTTAAATAAAAACTGGCGGCGACCTACTCTCCCGCTTTCGCAGTACCATCGGCGCTGGTGGGCTTAACTTCTGTGTTCGGAATGGGAACAGGTGAGCCCCACCGCTAAAACCACCCTAAAGGCGTTATATTAAGGTTCGAGGGTTTAGGAGTTAGGGAGTAGCTTGACGCTAAATCCTGATACCTGGTTCCTGATACCTATTTTTAATCGATAAAAACAGTCACAAAGACAAAACCTTTCTTGCACTTGCAAGAGTCTTGAGATAGGTTTATAATGTAATATTAATGATTACTCATTTGATGATTATATTTATTCCTGTAAATAGGCAATAAATCTACGGGTAATTAGTACTACTCGGCTATGCTGTTACCAACTTTACACCTGTAGCCTATCAACGTCGTCATCTCCAACGACCCTTAAAAGATGTCTCATCTTGAGGCGAGTTTCGCACTTATATGCTTTCAGTGCTTATCTCTTCCAAACGTAGCTACTCAGCGGTGCTCCTGGCGGAACAACTGATACACCAGAGGTTTGTTCAATTCGGTCCTCTCGTACTAGAATCAAGCCCTCTCAAACATCTAACGCCCGCAATAGATAGAGACCGAACTGTCTCACGACGTTCTGAACCCAGCTCGCGTGCCACTTTAATGGGCGAACAGCCCAACCCTTGGGACCTTCTCCAGCCCCAGGATGTGACGAGCCGACATCGAGGTGCCGAACCTCCCCGTCGATATGAGCTCTTGGGGGAGACTAGCCTGTTATCCCCGGAGTACCTTTTATCCTATGAGCGATGGCCCTTCCATACGGAACCACCGGATCACTATGTCCTGCTTTCGCACCTGATCGACTTGTAGGTCTCACAGTCAAGCACCCTTATGCCATTACACTCTACGCACGGTTACCAAGCGTGCTGAGGGTACCTTTGAAAGCCTCCGTTACTCTTTTGGAGGCGACCACCCCAGTCAAACTACCCACCACGCAATGTCCTTCTAAAAGAAGTTAGGCTCCAAGTAAGTAAAGGGTGGTATTTCAACGTTGACTCCACAAACACTAGCGTGCCTGCTTCAAAGTCTCCCACCTATCCTACACATTACTTACTCAAAGTCAATACGAAGTTATAGTAAAGGTTCACAGGGTCTTTTCGTCCCATTGCGGGTACTCGGCATCTTCACCGAGACTACAATTTCACAGAGCTCATGGTTGAGACAGTGCCCAGATCGTTACACCATTCGTGCAGGTCGGAACTTACCCGACAAGGAATTTCGCTACCTTAGGACCGTTATAGTTACGGCCGCCGTTTACTGGGGCTTCAGTCAAACGCTTCGCATTACTGCTAACGCCCTTCCTTAACCTTCCAGCACCGGGCAGGTGTCAGACCCTATACAGCATCTTTCGATTTAGCAGAGTCCTGTGTTTTTGATAAACAGTCGCCTGGGCCTTTTTACTGCGGCCAGCATTGCTGCTGGCGTCTCTTCTCCCGAAGTTACGAGACTATTTTGCCTAGTTCCTTAACCATGATTCACTCTAGCACCTTAGGATTCTCTCCTCGACTACCTGTGTCGGTTTTGGTACGGGTTGCTTCACTTCGGCTTTTCTTGGAAGCACTTTCCTTACAACAACTTCGCCCGAAGGCTAGGTCTTGACTATTCCGTCAGTCTCCAGTAAGTACGGCACTCCGTCCCCTTTTTAGTGTGAGCAAGTATGGGAATATTAACCCATTGTCCATCCACTACCCCTTTCGGGTTCGCGTTAGGTCCCGACTAACCCTCAGCTGATTAGCATGGCTGAGGAAACCTTAGTCTTTCGGTGAGCGGGTTTCTCGCCCGCTTTATCGTTACTTATGCCTACATTTTCTTTTCTGTCCGCTCCACAATGGCTCACGCCACTGCTTCTGTGCAAACAGAATGCTCCCCTACCAGATATAACCCAATGGTTATAAATCCATAGCTTCGGTACTCTATTTATGCCCGATTATTATCCATGCCGGACCGCTCGACTAGTGAGCTGTTACGCACTCTTTAAATGAATGGCTGCTTCCAAGCCAACATCCTAGCTGTCAATGCAGTCCAACCGCGTTGCTTCAACTTAATAGAGATTTGGGGACCTTAGCTGTTGGTCTGGGTTCTTTCCCTCTCGGACACGGACCTTAGCACCCGCGCCCTCACTGCCGTGGAACATTTATTAGCATTCGGAGTTTGTCAGGAATTGGTAGGATTTGACTCCCCCGCATCCAATCAGTAGCTCTACCTCTAATAAACTTATACACGACGCTGCACCTAAATGCATTTCGGGGAGTACGAGCTATCTCCCAGTTTGATTGGCCTTTCACCCCTACCCACAGGTCATCCGAAGACTTTTCAACGTCAACCGGTTCGGTCCTCCACTTTGTGTTACCAAAGCTTCAACCTGCCCATGGGTAGATCACAAGGTTTCGCGTCTAATACTACTAACTAAGCGCCCTATTCAGACTCGCTTTCGCTCCGGCTCCGGACCTGAAGTCCTTAACCTCGCTAGTAACATTAACTCGTAGGCTCATTATGCAAAAGGCACGCCGTCACCCAACATGTGGGCTCCGACCGCTTGTAGGCGTACGGTTTCAGGTTCTATTTCACCCTTCTATTCGAAGTGCTTTTCACCTTTCCTTCACAGTACTTGTTCACTATCGGTCTTTCAGGAGTATTTAGCCTTGGAGGATGGTCCCCCCATATTCAGACAGGATTTCACGTGTCCCGCCCTACTCATTTATCATCCAAATATACCTTTCAAATACGGGGCTATCACCCTCTATGGCTGTTCTTTCCAGAACATTCTTTTAAATATATAAAGACTTTTGGGCTAATCCGCGTTCGCTCGCCACTACTTACGGAATCTCTTCGATTTCTTTTCCTCCGGGTACTTAGATGTTTCAGTTCTCCGGGTTTGCTCTCCAATAAATTGGAGTGACATGTCTTCAACATGCCGGGTTGCCCCATTCGGACATCTGCGGATCAATTCGTGTGTGCCGATCCCCGCAGCTTTTCGCAGCTTACCGCGTCCTTCTTCGCCTCTGAAAGCCTAGGCATCCGCCATACGCCCTTAACGATTTCTTTCCTATTTTATTAATTACTCAAGCACTCGCAAGTGCTCGGTTTTCTCTTTGTGATATTTTTACCGTTAATGTCAATGATCTTTAAATTCTTTCTGCTCGTCTGATAAATGAATATTTGTTTTGGCTCTATCCATCTTACTTTTAAATCAAACTCACAAAACTGTGGAGAATAAGGGAGTCGAACCCTTGACCTCCTGCGTGCAAGGCAGGCGCTCTAGCCAGCTGAGCTAATTCCCCCTCTAGGTGCTGTAGGCTATAGGCTACAAGCTCTAGGCAAAATGCCTACTGCTTAAAGCTTATTGCTTACCGCTTTAATTAGTAGTCTCGGGCAGGCTCGAACTGCCGACCTCTACATTATCAGTGTAGCGCTCTAACCAGCTGAGCTACGAGACTTCATTAATTTTAGTTGTCGGTTGTCGGTTTTTAGTTGTTAGTTTGAAAACTAACCTCTAATATCTAACCTCTAACTTCTTTTACTAAAATCTCTCCTCCCTGATACTAATTTCTAGTGGGTTTTGTATTTTTTTAATATAAATCAACCGAGTAAAAAACTAAAACGTTCTTTAAGTAAGTACAATTTGTACATTTAAGTACTTTGTATTTTGTTTAACGTCTAAAGACGCTCTAAAATGAGATGTTCCAGCCGCACCTTCCGGTACGGCTACCTTGTTACGACTTAGCCCTAGTTACCTGTTTTACCCTAGGCAGCTCCTGTTACGGTCACCGACTTCAGGTACCCCAGACTTCCATGGCTTGACGGGCGGTGTGTACAAGGCCCGGGAACGTATTCACCGCGCCATGGCTGATGCGCGATTACTAGCGATTCCAGCTTCATAGAGTCGAGTTGCAGACTCCAATCCGAACTGAGACCGGCTTTCGAGATTTGCATCACATCGCTGTGTAGCTGCCCTCTGTACCGGCCATTGTATTACGTGTGTGGCCCAAGGCGTAAGGGCCGTGATGATTTGACGTCATCCCCACCTTCCTCTCTACTTGCGTAGGCAGTCTCACTAGAGTCCTCAACTTAATGCTAGCAACTAGTGACAGGGGTTGCGCTCGTTGCAGGACTTAACCTAACACCTCACGGCACGAGCTGACGACAACCATGCAGCACCTTGAAAATTGTCCGAAGAAAAGTCTATTTCTAAACCTGTCAATTCCCATTTAAGCCTTGGTAAGGTTCCTCGCGTATCATCGAATTAAACCACATAATCCACCGCTTGTGCGGGCCCCCGTCAATTCCTTTGAGTTTCATTCTTGCGAACGTACTCCCCAGGTGGCTAACTTATCACTTTCGCTTAGTCTCTGAACCCTAAAGCCCAAAAACGAGTTAGCATCGTTTACGGCGTGGACTACCAGGGTATCTAATCCTGTTCGCTCCCCACGCTTTCGTCCATCAGCGTCAGTTAAGACATGGTAACCTGCCTTCGCAATTGGTGTTCTAAGTAATATCTATGCATTTCACCGCTACACTACTTATTCCAGCTACCTCTACCTTACTCAAGGCTCGCAGTATCAATGGCAGTTTCATAGTTAAGCTATGAGATTTCACCACTGACTTACGAGCCCGCCTACGGACCCTTTAAACCCAATAAATCCGGATAACGCTTGCACCCTCCGTATTACCGCGGCTGCTGGCACGGAGTTAGCCGGTGCTTATTCATACTGTACCTTCAGCTACTTACACGTAAGTAGGTTTATCCCAGTATAAAAGAAGTTTACAACCCATAGGGCCGTCGTCCTTCACGCGGGATGGCTGGATCAGGCGCTAACCCATTGTCCAATATTCCTCACTGCTGCCTCCCGTAGGAGTCTGGTCCGTGTCTCAGTACCAGTGTGGGGGATCACCCTCTCAGGCCCCCTAAAGATCACTGACTTGGTGAGCCGTTACCTCACCAACTATCTAATCTTGCGCGTGCCCATCTCTATCCACCGGAGTTTTCAATATTTAATGATGCCATCAAATATGTTATGGGGTATTAATCTTCCTTTCGAAAGGCTATCCCCCAGATAAAGGCAGGTTGCACACGTGTTCCGCACCCGTACGCCGCTCTCAAGATCCCGAAAGATCTCTACCGCTCGGCTTGCATGTGTTAGGCCTCCCGCTAGCGTTCATCCTGAGCCAGGATCAAACTCTCCATTGTATGTTTGTCTGACTCACTCAAAGTTATTAACGTTCTAGTCTTTTCCTTACTTGGTTGTTATATCTATTTTTCAATGATCTTCTTGTATCTTCCGCTTTTTACTATACCTAATTTTCTGTCGTTTTCAGTATAGATTTGCGTGTGCAAAAGTAATTATTTATTTCTAATTGACCAAAATATTTTTGACTTAATTTAAAGTTTTTTAACTAACCCTAAATCTCCTCTTTCATATCCCAATCTTCTACTCCTCTGCTCCCGTTTTACCGGACTGCAAAGATACAAATCTTTTTAAAACTCACAACTTTTATTTACTAAAAATCTAAAGTTTATTTTTTGTTTTGTCCGTAGTCTTTATACTCTATTACCTCCTTCTGCGCTACCAATTAACTCGCGTTTTTCAGTGCCGCAAAAGTAGCACCTTTTTACCCATCATTCCAAATACATTTAACATAATGTTCATATAAAACTCGTATTGTGGAGAAGTTCTCAATCTAATTTATTGATATAGTTTCATTTATAGATTAAGCCGTAGTTATCCACAGTATTCGATTATCTTTTTGAAAGGGCTGGGAAGGGGCGTTTATCAAAGTTGAAAGCGGTGTGAAGGAGATTTTATGAAGTATTATCGTATACTATATATAAGGTATACTCTAATAAACCGAAAACCCAGAAGGTTGGGAGTCGTTGTGATTATAGTTGTTTTGGATGTGGATAAGAGATAAATAATGTGCTGTCCTTTTGCCTTGAAGCAAACGGACCAAAAATTCAAGACTGGAAGCTGCAAGCTAAAAATGAATCCTGTTCTCTAAAAATTCTAAAACTTGCGCGAATTCAAGATTGGTTATTCGATTCAGGATTGGTCTCGCGCTTCAAACAGTAGAATTTTTTTAACGTTCTCAGAATTCATTTTCTTAACGCTGCAACTTCCTAGGTCGCTTTGCAGTCATGGAAAGGACTAGCGATCGATTGATATTGTATCTAGGTAATTTTCTATTACGAGAAACAGAAATAAGAACGCCCTCATCCCCAAGCGGCATCCTTTTTGGAGGCGGCCGAAGCGAAGCGCAGGCCGTAACCAAAAAGATAGAGCGCAAAGACGGAGAAAGCTCCTGAAAAGTTTTGAGTTGGAGAGTTAAGGGGTTAGAGAGGATGGAGAGTTGGAGGGTTTATATTTGAGATTGCTTCGGCGCTTCGCTTCTCGCAAAACGGTTTGGGAAAAGAAAAAAGCCAGAGCAAAATGTCTTTGCTCTGGCTTGGTAGTTTAATTTTATCTGAATCGAACTTTCAGAAGTGATTAAAATCTATAATTAGAATTTAATTACAGTTTTCATTCTTTCAGTTTCTTCAATTACTAACTCGTCATCTACAAGGATTTTCCCTGAGTGCTCATCAATAATAATTTTCTTTCTCTGAGCGATCTCCATCTGCTTTTGAGGAGGAATAGTGAAGAATGATCCTTTCGGAGCTCCTCTTTCTAATCCTACAACCGCTAAACCGGTAGGAGAACTTGTTCTGATTCTAGTATAAGAAGCTAGCAATCTCTCGTCGATCTTAGCTGCATATTCTTTCGACTGCACGATCAAATAGTCTTCTTCTTTCTGAGTTTCAGAGATAAGACCATCCAATTCTTCTTTTTTGAATTTTAGGTGGTTTTTAAGATTACTGATTTTTGTATTCAGTTCACTTAAAGTTTCGTTTTTATGAGCAATTTTAACTCCGAATTCTTTGATTCTTTTTTCAGCAAGCTGAATTTCAAGATCTTGGAATTCCATTTCTTTTCCTAATGCTTCAAACTCTTTATTGTTTCTTACGTTGTCTTGTTGAGACTTGTATTTATCAATTAAAGCTTTTGCATGGTTTATCACTTCATGCTTGGTTTTGATCTGATCGTCCTGATCTTTGATATCAGCGTGAAATTTTTCAGCTCTTTTTTCAAGTCCTTCAATCTCGATTTCAAGATCTTCAACCTCAATTGGCAATTCTCCTCTTGTATTTCGGATTTCATCCAATCTTGAATCTATGATCTGTAAATCGTATAAAGCTCTTAACTTCTCTTCAACTGAAATATCGTTGGTCTTTGTTGCCATATCTAAAGGAAATAATTTACTGGGTTTGTTTTTTCGTTAGATTTCGAAATTGCAAATGTAGTGAATTTTTGTGACAAAATTTCAAATAATTGTTGAGTAACGAATTGCTCTGATTCATAATGACCTATATCGCAAATCAGCATTTTGGATTCTGCCAGGAAATAGTCGTGATATTTGATATCTCCCGTAAGATAGGCGTCGCATTTCTTGGATAGTGCAGATTTTATCCCACTTGCGCCGGAACCGCCCAACACTCCTACTCTTTTTATTTTTTTATTGTTAAAATCTGAATGTTTAATAATTTCAAGGTTAAATTTTTCTTTTACAAACTTTAAAAAATCCTTTTCATCCATCTCTTCATCGAATTCTCCGTACATTCCTAGGCCTGAATGTTGATTTTCATTATCTAAATTGTAGATCTGATAAGCAACTTCTTCATAAGGATGTGAAGATTTCATCGCAGAAAGAATCTGACCTTGTTTGTAACCTTCAAAAATGACCGAAATCATGTTTTCATCTGCATTTTCACGGATATTTTGTTGTCCTGAAAACGGATTTGAGCCTTCAATTGGTCTGAATGTTCCATTTCCGGGAATTGTAAAACTGCATTCATCATAAAAGCCAATACTTCCCGCTCCTGCTGAGAAAAGAGCTTCTTTTACCTGTTCAGAATGATCTTTAGGAACAAAAACCGTTAATTGCTTTAAATTATTTTTCTTGGGCTGAAGAATTTTCAGGTTTTTTAAGCCTAAATGATTACAAATTCCTGCATTTACTCCAAAAAAATCGTTATCCCAAGCAGTATGAATGGCATAAATGGCAATTTTATTTTCGATCGCTTTTAAAACTGCTCTTTCCACATAATTTTTTCCTGTTAAAGATTTTAATCCTGAAAAAATAATCGGATGAAAACATACTACAAGATTACAATTTCTCTCAATTGCTTCATCTATAACGTTTTCCAAGGCATCGTGGCAAACCAAAATTCCGCTCACGTTACGGGTTGGAATTCCACACAGCAATCCAACATTATCAAAATCTTCTGCCTGCTGCAACGGAATGCGCGTTTCTATTTTAGAAATTACTTCACTTATTGTCATTTTATTCTGTATGTTTGCTACGAAAATAACGATTATTTGTTAATTTAAAAAAAGCATTAAAAAAATGGAAAGAGAGCACAACCTTATTCCCGGAGATGCGCTCTGGAAAAGGCATCTTTACCGAATTATTTACCGTTCTGATACCAAACTCGGAAAATTATTCGACATTATTTTATTATCCTTAATTCTTGTAAGTACCTTCATCATTATGATGGAAAGTGTACCTCAGCTTGATAAAAAATTCCATTATACCTTTATTATTCTTGAGTGGATTATTTCCATATTTTTTTCAGCAGAATATTTTAGCAGAATTGCTGTTGTAAAAAATAAGAAGCAATATGTTTTCAGTTTTTTCGGAATTATTGATTTTTTGGCTTTAGTTCCGTTTTATCTGAGTTTTTTCTTTCCTGTAACTAAATATTTCCTGATTTTCAGAATGCTGAGAATGTTGAGGGTTTTCAGGGTTTTCAATCTTCTGGATTTTATGAATGATGGAACTGTAATTGTGAGAGCATTAAAAAACAGTTCAAGAAAAATATATATTTTCCTTTTATTTTTAATTATTTTCTCAGTAATCGTTGGTTCTCTGATGTTTATGGTAGAAGGCGGAAGACCTGGATTTGAAACTATTCCGCAATCTATTTATTGGGCGGTGGTTACGGTGACAACGGTTGGGTATGGCGATGTTTCCCCGATTACTCCGATGGGTAAATTTTTTGCGGTTATTCTGATGTTGGCCGGTTATTCTATTATTGCAGTTCCTACAGGGATTGTAACTGCGGAAATGCGAAACAAAAGGCAGAATCTCGAAAAGATATGCGAAAGGTGCGGAAATGAAGATATTGATGATGATGCAAGGTATTGCAAGCAGTGTGGCAAGAAATTAGCTTAATACTATTTATAAGTTTATTCTATTAACCAAAATACCGCAAAATCATGGAACCACAAAAGAAAAACAAGCCAAGCAGTTTAGTAATTATTCTTTTTGCTTTAATTGTATTAATGATCATCATTTATTTTATCCTCGTGATGTTTTTCCCTACAGTTTTTGAACATATGAATACAGGTGACATACAACCTGTTCCAGACAAATAATCTATACATAAAACGAGACGACTTAATTGCCGTCTCGTTTTTAGTTGAATTAATTGTTTTTACTTTTTAATTGCTTTGATCGTTTGTTTAGAACCATCTTTCATATTTAATGTTATTAAATATAGTCCTGATTTTAATTCATTTAGATGAATTACTGAACCCGCATTATCAATTGTTTTCACTAATCTTCCTGACATGTCAGAAATAATAACAGATTTTACGTTGGAGACATCTGAAATATTCACTACATCTGCGAAAGGATTCGGATATACTTTAATACTGTTTTTAGTTCCTGCAACTTCTGAAGTTCCTAATGTTCCATTCGTAATGTTAATACTAAATGTTCCTTCTGGGTCATCAGAGAAGCCACTGTAACTTCCTACGTTCACCAAGTAAGTAGTTCCGGCAACTGTTGGTATTGAAATCGTTTCTGTACCACCCTGGCCATTATCATCAACACGGTCTACACAAACCAAATTACCACAAGTACCTGAATAAACGCCAATCGCTGGATCAAAATTGCTTGCTGAAGGCATTGTTACTGTAATTACATTCGTATTACCGTTACCTGTAAATGAGAACCATGTACCGTCATTCATACTACTAGAACAAGCTGTAACAAATCCTGCGTTATTGGTAGCACCTTCTCCGTCAGACTGTGTATAATTATATGGGAAAGTAGTTGCTTGTAATGCTCCTGAGCAATCATCATTTGCCGGTGGCGGTGGAAATGTCCCGATACAGATATCAAAACTTTGGTTACTTCCTGAACCATAATAACTGTATACTCTTACGTAATAAGTTCCTCCCACGGTAAGTCCAGAAAGTGTAGATGTGGTATCATCCGAGCATAAGATACTGTTTAATGAGCCACAAGATCCGTCAAATACCTGGAAATAGGTGTCTGTATCATCATCCGAGCCTACAGAAACGATATTGGAAAGTGAAACTCTATGAGTGGTAGCTGTTGCCACAAATTTAAACCAAACATCATCATCAGGATTACCAAAACAAGGATCAGGAATTAAACCTGAATCTGTAGCTCCCAATGTATATCCTGAAGTTACAGTACCGCAATTTAGATCAGAATTTACGGTTAATGCAGTCGCAGCCGAGCATTCATCGTTTGCCGGTGATGGTGGCACTGTTGTAAACATCGTATCAGAACAGCCTGAAGACTCTCCTGCTGCACTTACTGCTACAACTTTTACATAATAATTAATACCTGAATTAAGAGCCGTTGGAACCGTAAAACTGTTTACAGCGACTGATTGCTGGTTAACAACATCTGTTCCTCCAGGAGTCGTACCAATAGAAATTTTATATCCTGTAGCTCCAGAAATGTTATTCCATGTAATTGTAGGTGATAATGGAATAAATATGGAATTATTTGAAGGATATGTTATGAATGGACAAGCAGGAATAGGGTTTGGAGTTAATCCATTAAAAGTAATCACAGATTTATAAGGCTCCAAGTTTCCGTCTGATGGAGAAAAAGGATCCGGATTTACGTTATCGTCTCTAAAATATAGGGTAGAATTTGGAGCTGAAGGATAAACATACATCGCTTCATCAAAATCATTAGAATCATAACCTGCAGAGTTTTCCTCAGCTGCAACTACCAGATTACTTGTGTTGTTGTACGCAAATGGTGTTGCAAAAGTAATCTCCACTACTCCATTTGTATTGGTTACGGTTCCGGAGAACACCTGTGTTAACTGACCGGCAGGAATCCAGTCTGAGTCTGTAGCAAATGAAGTTTTTGCAGTTTGACCCAAATAAACCACCCAATCTGAAGAACTGGCGATCGACATTGTAGGATCAAGATAAAACTTGAGACCTGTAATATTTCCTGCCGCATTTTCATTAATTTCCTGTTTCGTGAAAATTTGCTGAACGTAAGAATATCCATAATAGGTGCTTATTGGAGCAACTCCAACATCGGTACTTCCTGTACCCAAATTGATCTGGGCATTAAGTGTCATGCTTATCATTAATAAACATGAAAGTAAAAATTTTGTCATAAACGAATGTATTTTGCTGATTTGCCACTAAATTAATAATAATACCTTCATATCACACTTTAAAATCTAATATTTAACTAAAAAAAATAACGGCTAAAAAATTTAGCCGTTATACAATTAATTGTAGGTTATGAAATTTACTTCTTAATTGTTTTAATCGTTTGTTTTGTACCGTCTTTCATTTCTAAAGTCACTAGATACATTCCTGATTTTAATTCTCCTAAATGAAGAGTTGAAGTCGGATTGCTGATCGTTTTTACCAATCTTCCAGAAATATCAGTCACTAAAACAGACTTCACTTTAGAGATATCTGAAATAGTAAGATCATCAGTGAAAGGATTTGGATATGCTTTGATATTATTTTTAGCTCCTGAAACTTCTGAAGTTGCTAAAACTGATGCATCATAAGCTGAAATCTGGAACTGTCCATTTGTACTTGTTCCTCCTGCAGTTCCTGTATATCTCCATACGCTAAAGTATAAAGTTGCTCCTGGAGTTTGTCCTGTCAATGCAACTGTTGAATAAACTCCAGCTGAATTATCGTCATTACAAGCAATAGAAGTTAAAGATCCACATGTTCCGCTATGAGCAGAAAGAACTGTATCTAATAATCCTGATCCTGTAACCCCTTTAGTTTCTACTGTAATGCTTCCACTTGCAGGCACCACTACTGAGAACCAAACATTATCTCCTCTACTAGTCTGACATGATGTTGTACCATCTGTCGTTGCTCCTGCATTTGAAGTTGTTAAAGGGCTCGCTGCAAAGTTATTACCAACTGTTAAAGCAACGGCTCCTGAACAAGTATCATTCGCTGGTGGCGGTGGTGGAGTTCCAATACAGATATTAAAGCTATTGCTATATCCTGAACCATTACTGTTATATGCTCTTACATAATACTTTTGTCCCGGTGTTAATCCTCCAACAGTTGTTAAGTTTGTAGTACCACAAGCAACACTTGCTAATGTTCCACATGTTCCGCTAAACACCTGAGTATATAAACTCGTAGATGATGAGCTACCCGTAGAAACTACATTTGATAAAGTAATCGTATGTGCAGTTGAATTTGCAATAAAAGAATACCAAACATCATCATCAGCAGTACCTGTACAAGTAGCAACTGCAACGTTAGAGTTAGTAGCACTTAGCGTAGTACCTGCAGTTGTAGCAGCACAAGCTAAATCCGGGTTAACTGTTAAACTTACAGCATTCACGCACTCGTCGTTTGCAGGTGGTGGTGGTGGAGTTCCGATACAAATATTGAAACTTGCATTATATCCTGCGCCTGCAAAGGTATAAACTCTTACATAATAGGTCTGACCAACTATTAAACCGCTTACAGTACCTGTATTTGGATCTGAACATAATAAGCTTGTCTGTGAACCACATGTCCCGCTTAATACTTGGAAATACATATCACTAGCAGTAGTTGTTCCCGTAGAAACCACACTTGATAACGCAACCACATGTGCAGAGCCTGTAGCTACAAATTTAAACCAAACATCATCATCAGGATTTCCTGAACATGGTCCTGCAGCTAAAGAAGTGGTAGCCCCTAAGGTATTACCTGCTGTTGTAGCACCACAAGCCAAATCTGGATTTACAGTAAGAGCCACAGCATTAGCACATTCGTCATTTGCAGGAATTGCTGCAGTAGTCGTTTTAAAATTTCTTTCAGTACAACCTGTTGATACAGTAGCGCCGCTATAAGCAGTAATTGTATAATAATACTGAGTGTTTGGAGTAAGTTGTTGAGCAGTTGTTAATGTATATGTTAATACATTTCCAAGATCAAAACTGTTTAATATATCACTAGCACCTGCAGAAGTACCAATACTTAATCTATAACCAGATGCTCCAGCAATAGTAGACCAAGTAAATGTAGGTTTTACAGACAATCCTGTCTGAGCAGCAGTTGGAGAAGAAACTGTAGGGCAAGATAACGAAGCTGTTGTAAAGCTTCTTTCTGTACATCCTGTTGAGCTCCCCGCAGCATTAGTTGCATAAACTGTATAGTAATACTGAGTACTAAAGCTAAGAGCAGTCGTTAATGTATAAGTTGTTACATTCCCTACATCTGTCATATTCATAACATTTGTACCGCCTGGAGTAGTACCTATACTGATCTTATAAGATGATGCAGAAGGTGATGCCGCCCAAGTAATAGTAGGCAAAACAGAAACGCCCGTTGCAGCAGCAACAGGAGCAGAAACTACAGGACAAACCGGCGCTGAAGCTGGCATAAGTCCTAAAAGAGTAACATTAGATAAAGTAGCTGCACGCCCTCCTGCAGCAATAGGTACTGCCGGGTTAAAATCCGTAGTGTCATTTCTATAATACATACTGCTGTTTGTAGTACCTGACGCAGATGCGTAGAAATAGTCTGATGTAGAATTAAAATCTGGCTTATTCTCATGTACTGCAATAACCAGGTTATCAGTATTGTTATAAGCAAATGGAGTTGTAAAAGTAACTTCAACCACTCCTGCATTATTAGTGATAGTTCCTGTAAATACCTGAGTCATTGCTGATGTGGCAATCCAGCTAGCTGCCGTTGTTCCAGCAAAAGCAGTAAGAGTTGTATGCCCTACAAAAACCTCCCATTGATTTGACTTATCAAGTACCGCAGCGGCTGGTAAATAAAATTTTAAACCAGTAATATTACCTGTAGCAGCAGCGTTAATACTTGTTTTGGAAATAATTTGCTGAGTATAGTTATACCCCCAATTGGAAGCTATGGGATACGCTCCTGTAGTCGTTCCACTGCCCAAAGTAATTTGAGCATTCACGATTGTGGCTATCATAAAAAATAGACATGTAAGTAAAAGTTTTTTCATACGTAGTAAAATAAAAATTAGAGGGTAAATGTAAAAAATTAATTCAATTAATATCAAAAAATATCATAATTTTTTACATTAAAAAAAGCAATTTAACTAATTCATTATCAATAATTAAACAAACATTTGAACTAATTAAAATTATCCTCATTATATGAATTATTTATTAATTATTAATTACCAAATAGTTAACTTAAAAAGTGACGGAATTTTTAAATCAAACAAAATCAGATAAAATGAAAAATATTAGTTATTAAAATTTTACTAAATAATGAAATTAGTTAATATTATTAAACAAAAAAAGTGACTTACGCCACTTTTTTAACTTTATTTCGATTCAAATTAGTTGAGATAAAACTCGTATTTGTTGAGCAGTTGTATTTCTTTTATCAAATCCCCATTGAGATCAACCGAATGTTTCATAGATTGTAATTCTAAATGAGAATCATCCTCAATGTTTTTAATGAAAAATTTCAACTTCTGATCTCCTTTGTTTCTATCGAGTACTGTTCTGAAAAAATCAAGATCTTCCGGTCTGAAATCCATCACATCCATAACCAACGAAATACTTTTTGCGAATCTTTCGAAGGCTTCCTGAAGCTCGATCACATCATTTACATTCACGAAAACGCGTCCGTCTTTCACTTGGGCAAATTTTATTTTAAAAATAACAAAACGCTGCACCTCAAGTTTTTCTTTCAAACGCATATAATCCCTGTCTCCCAACCTGAAAGAATATGATCCAGAATAATCTTCCAATGTAACAAAAGCTACTTTTTCACCACTTTTGAAACCATCTTTTACCACATATTCCGTGATCAAACCGGCAACTGTATATTCTTTTCCGGCACCTCCGTTCTCTCTTTCTTTTTGTAAAGTTTTCCAGTCTTTTTTCTTCTCCTCAAATAATTCTTCTCCTTTATTGGCAAAAGCTTGGTCTTTGTAAGCATTAACCTCATCGAGATTTAAGAATAAAAAATTACCTTTTGGCTCGGCTTTTTTAGTTACTTCTTCAATAATTTCCTCTTCGCCTGTAGATAATTCATCAGAAACAATTTCTATAAGATCTGCAACCTCATCGGTAGTATCTTTTTCAAGGATCGGAACAACTTCTGCTACTACTTTTTCCTCTTCATCCTTTTCTAAAACCGCTTTTTTTGAAAGCTGACCTTGCATGAATTGATAATGATATTTAAACTCGTCCAACGGGTGCGCAGAAAGGTAGAAACCGATGATTTCCTTTTCTTTATTAAGCTTGTGCATGTTCGGCCATTCCGGGCAAGGCGCTAATTTTGGCTGTTCGATCTGAACTTCATCCGCAAAATCTGCAAAAAGAGAATGTTCCATCTCGTTTTTCCCTTCCTGGAAGCTTTGTCCGTATCTTATTAACCTTTCCAAATTCGTTCTCCCTGCCATATCAATATCGAAATACTGACCACGGTGGAAAGAATCCAATTCATCAAAAGCTCCCGCCAATACTAAACTTTCCGCAACTCTTTTATTCATTTGAGAAGGTAAGATCCTTTCAAAGAAATCATATATATTTTTAAATCTTCCGTTGGCTTTTTCTCTTGTAATTCCTTCACTAGGACCTTCTCCAATACCTTTGATCGCTCCCAACCCGAAACGGATCTGGCCTTTTTCGTTTACTGAGAACTTATATTGAGATTCATTAACATCAGGCCCTAAAACGTCTACCCCAATACTTTTACAATCTTCCATGAACATGGTAATCGATTCTGTATTGTTGATGTTGTTACTCATTACACTCGCCATGTATTCTGCGGGGTAATTTGCTTTCAAATAAGCTGTATGATATGCAATTAAGGCATAACAAGTTGAGTGAGACTTGTTGAAGGCATATTCTGCAAAGGCTTTCCAGTCATTCCAGATTTTATTTAACGGATCTTCGGCAAGGTTGTTTTTCTTACCACCTTCGATGAATTTCGGGTACATTTTATTCAGTACATCGATTTGCTTTTTACCCATCGCTTTTCTCAATGTATCGGCTTCACCTTTTGTAAAGTTGGCCAATTTTTGAGACAGAAGCATTACCTGCTCCTGATAAACGGTAATTCCGTAGGTTTCTTTTAAATATTCTTCGGTTTCGGGTAAATCGTAAACAATTTCTTCAATTCCGTGCTTTCTGTTAATAAAGTTCGGAATATATTTAATAGGACCCGGACGGTAAAGGGCGTTCATGGCAATAAGATCGGCAAAAACCGTTGGCTTAAGCTCCCTCATGTATTTTTGCATCCCCGGACTTTCATATTGGAAAATCCCAACCGTTCTTCCTTCCTTAAATAACTGATATGTTTTTGTATCATCAAGCGGAATCGTATCCGGATCGATATCAACATTATGTCTTTCTTTAATCAACCTTAAAGCATCCCTGATGATCGTCAAAGTACGAAGACCCAAGAAGTCCATTTTCAGAAGTCCGGCACTTTCTGCCACCGAGTTGTCGAACTGAGAAACCAAAATATCAGCATCTTTAGCAGCAATCGTCACCGGAACCAGATTACTCACATCTTCCGGCGTAATAATAACTCCACAAGCGTGAATACCCGTATTTCTGATACATCCTTCCATTTTTTTCGCACTCGCAAGCACATCAAAACGTGGATCTTCAGGACTATCCAGAACATATCTCATCTCATCGACAAGCATCTGATCTTCAGGTTTTAATTTATCATATTTTGCTAAAGCTTTCGCAATATTCATCCCCGGTGTAGAAGGGATAAGTTTAGCAATATTAATAGTGTCTGGAATTGAAAGATCTAAAACCCTTCCGGCATCTTTAATAGCAGATTTCCCACCCAAAACTGAATAGGTGATAATCTGAGCTACCTGATTTTTACCGTATTTTTCAACTACCCATTTAATGATCTTGTCTCGACCTTCATCATCAAAATCGATATCAATATCGGGCATCGAAATCCTTTCCGGATTCAAAAATCTCTCAAATAGTAAATCGTATTTAATAGGGTCAACATTGGTAATTCCGGTACAATATGCAACGGCAGATCCTGCTGCCGAACCACGTCCCGGACCAACCCAAACTCCCATTTTACGGGCTTCGTTACAGAAATCCTGTACAATCAAAAAGTAACCGGGATAACCTGTATTGGCAACAACTTCAAGCTCAAAATCAAGACGTTCCTTAATTTCGTCTGTAATTGTTTCATATCTTTTTCTTGCTCCTTCGTAAGTTAAATGCGTTAGATAGGCCATTTCACCACGTTTTCCTCCATCAACCTCATCTTCAGCATGGATAAACTCCTCTGGAATATCAAATTTTGGAAGTAAAACGTCTCTTTTTAAGGTATAAGGTTTAAATTTTCCTGTAAATTCTTCATAAGCATCAAAAGCATCAGGATAATTTAAAAAAGCTTCTTTTATTTCATGAGAATTTTTAATAAAATACTCTCCTGAAGCAAGCCCTCTTCTCTTACCAAAACCTTTTCCTACAGGTGTTGTTTGTTTTTCTCCATCTTTAATACAACTTACAATATCCTGAATATTAGAATCATCTTTATCCGTATAATAAGTTTCGTTTTGAGCTAAAATTTTAACATCATATTTATCTGCAAAATGCAGTAAAACATCATTTAAATGCTCTTCTTCTGGAAGATTATGGTTTTGAATCTGAACATAAAAATCATCTTCAAAAGTTTCTTTCCACCATTTGAAAAGCTCCTCCCCTTTTTGTTCCCCTGTATTTAAAATCGCATCAGGAATATCTCCGTTGATTCCGGAAGTCAGGGCAATTAACCCCTCTTTATATTGAGAAATCAACTCTCGGCTGATCCTCGGAACTCCAAAATAAAATCCTTTTAAGAATCCTATACTTGAAAGTTTTGCTAAATTTTTATATCCATCAAAATCCTTTGCCAAAAGAACAACCTGAGTCCTTCTGTCCGGATCATCTTTGGTAAACTGTTTCTGTTCGTAGCGGTCTGAAATATAAAATTCACAGCCAACAACAGGGATCAAAGGCTCAGAAACAGGTTCATCTTCATTAAATTCTGTTCCGTTTTCTTCTGCTTCCTGTTTTTTTGCTAAAAATTCTTTATGCTTTTTCGCTCGGTCGCCATTTGCACCTTCAACCGCTGAAACGAATTTGAAAGCACCCATCATATTCCCAATATCCACCATTCCGACAGCGGGGAAATTATCGTCAGAAGCTTTTTTAATTAAATCTGAGATACTTGAAGTCGCCATCAACGTTGAAAAAACACTATGATTATCAAAATTGAAATATCTTCCAAGATCAATATCATCAATACTTCCAACGTCGCTTTGCTTTTTCTTATTATTGAAATCTGCAACCTGCCTTCTGATAACAATTCCGAAAGGTTTTATCGGATCGGGATACAGCGTTTTAAAATACGCCAGCTGATCCTCAGAAGTTTTCAGAACCTCAGCAGGAATGATCCCGATTCTCATCATTTCGAAGAAAACCTGAGCCGTTGCATTTACGTCGGCTGCGGCATTATGGGCTTCATCGAATTTATTTCCGTAAAGTTTTTCGTAAAGCTCCTCCAATTTCGGAGGTTTGAATCTTCCTCCACGGCCTCCTCCAAGCTGACAATAATTTGTCCCCAAAATCATGGTATCCGCTTTTGGCTTTTCCTGGAGTTTGTCCTCTATATTTTTTCTGAATAATTCTGCCCCGACAATATTGTAATCAAACTCAACATTGTGTCCGGAAACTACCCTTACTCTATCTAAAACTTTAGAAAACTCTTCTAAGATCTCCTGTAGATCTCGACCTTCTTCATTAGCAATTTTTGTTGTAATACCGTGAATTCTCGCGGCATTAAATGGTATATCGTAACCTTCCGGCTTTATTATATAGTCTTGGTTTTCAATTAGAACTCCATTATCGTCATGTAATTGCCATGCGATCTGAACCATTCTTGGCCAGTTGTCTGAATCTGAGAGTGGTGCGTTAAAATTCTTTGGTAAACCTGTGGTTTCTGTGTCAAAAACTAAATACATGTAATTTTTCTAGCTTTTATTAAAAAAAGAGAATGTAAAGTTACTTCATTTTTTTGAAAATTTAAATCATTTAGGTAATGACATTTCATTAATAAATTATGGTTAAACAAACAAATTTTAAACATTTGTCATTTTGGTTACAATTATAAAAATGACATAATTTCATGCTATTTTGGGTATTTTCAAAACCTATCAATATTATTTTTAAATTAATTCATACAAAATGAATCCAAACAAATAATTTTATATATATTTGCTAGATATACCGTTTTTAAAAATTTACTAAAAAGTTATGAAGAAACATTTACTTTTGGTCGGCACTTTGGCAATTACATTATTAAGTGCGCAAAACAATGAAGGATTAAAAAGAGAGTTTGAAAAACAAAACAAAGAGAATACTGCAAAGTTTGACTCTTATGTTTCAAAGCATTACGGAGCAAACAGGTCACCGGAAGCTTTAAAGGAAATTGAAGAGCAGAGAAGTAACTTAGCCGGATTTACACCAAATGGTAAACCTTATTTTTATCAAAATGAAGATCTTAGACAAGTTGCCAATGCCAATGCTGACAATCTTAACACTGCAGGCGGAGTAAGTGGATTAACTAATGCTTATAATGGTGAAGGTATTAACTACACTATTTTTGACGGCGGTAGAGTTTATGCAGCACACACAGCTTTCAATAATATTCCAGGAAGAATTACGAATAAAGAAGCGGCTACTAACATATACAGTGCGCACTCAACTGGTGTGGCTAGTTTTATTGGTGGTAAAAGTATTGCTATAAGTGGAGGTGGTCTTAGTGGTGATATTAAAGGAATCGCTATAAATTCTACAATGGATTCTTACAGGTTTGCAACAACTACATTACCTGGCAATACTGCAACAAGTACTGTATTTGACAAAATACTTATAGCTCAACCCAATTTATCTAACCACTCTTATGGAAGCAATGTAGGATGGGATCTAAAAACAGTTAGTGGAGCTAATGCATGGGTATGGGGCGGTGCTTTTGACACTCCTGCTACTGCGATGGATTTACAGGGAACGTATTTCAGCAATGATCAGAGTTATGATAGGATTGTATATAACAACCCTTCATACATTATTGTAAAATCTTCCGGAAATTATTTTGGTTACGGACCAGATTACCCAGGAACAGATGCTTTCCCTAAATATTATACAGACGACACTAATACTTTGGTTCAATTCGCTACAACAGATACCCTTCCTACAACAAACTGTAGCAATGGAGCTGATTGTATCGGACCCGGATCTTTAGCTAAAAATATTATCGTAGTTGGAGCTACGGATGTAATTTCTACTAATAACTTTAAATATACTACAGCTTCTGATGTTGTTCATTCTGATTACAGTAGTGCAGGACCAAGAGATGACGGAGGAATTAAACCAGATATTTCCACTACAGGAACTAATGTATTCTCTGCAGCTACAGCAGAAAACACTACAGGAAGTGTAACATATAGCTACGGAAGCGGAACTTCTTATTCTGCACCCGTAGTAACAGGAGTTATCGGATTGTGGACTCAAATCAACAAAGATCTTTTCACTAATCAAATATTAAATGCTGCAAGTGCAAAAACATTAATGATTCATTCAGCTTCTGAAGCTGGAAACATTGGTCCGGATGCATTGTTTGGATGGGGATATATCAACGCTAAAAAAGGTGCTGAAATATTAGTTGGAAAATCTAACAATACTGTTATTTTTAACAATGAAACATTAACAAGTGGCACCCCTAACATGAAAAAAGTTACTGCTTCTGGTACTGAGCCATTAAAAGTTACAATTTCATGGATCGATCCTGAATATGTTGTTCCTGCCAGCTTAACATGGGCACAAGCTTACAACAACAGATCGTCAAGATTAGTAAATGACTTAGATCTAAGAATTGTAGACACAGTAACAGGTACAATTTACCAGCCTTGGAAACTAAACGCATTAAGCCCAACAGCTCCCGCTACAAAAGGAGATAACACAGTTGACAACGTAGAACAAGTTGTAATTGATGCTCCGGTTCTAGGAAGAGACTATAGAATTGAAATTGGTAATAAAGGAACTTTAGTAAACAATGCAGGTGTGGCAGCTCCTCAGAACTACTCTATCATCGTTACAGGATATTCACAACTAGTTTTAGCAACTGGTGAAACTCTTAAAGACAGTGGTATTGCAATCGCTCCAACAATTACTAAAGATATCGTAAACGTATTGAAAGCTCCTAAAAAATCTACTTTCACTATTTATGACTTATCTGGTAAAAAATTACAGAATGGGGTAATTAATAGCGAGAGACAAGCGATCGATATTTCTTCTTACACAAAAGGAATTTACATCATTGAAGTGAAGACTGATAAAGATGTAATTTCTAAAAAAGTTATCAAAGAATAATCAATACAATAAATAGATTACTACAAAACACTAACACTTGTTAGTGTTTTGTTTTTTTATGTATATTTGCTTCCTATGGAAAATACACTTCACGAAAAAGTTTCTCAGGATATTTTGCTAAAGGCTTACAACCATATGATGCTTGCAAAAGCAATGGCCGACATTTACGAAGAAAACAGAAACATCTGTAAATATGTTCACAGTACGTCAAGAGGTCATGAAGCTATTCAGTTGGCTACAGCTTATCAATTAAAAAAAGAAGACTGGGTTTCTCCTTATTACAGAGACGAAAGCATCCTTCTTGGGATTGGTTTTGAGCCATATCAATTGATGCTACAGTTATTGGCAAAAGCTGACGACCCTTTTTCAGGAGGTAGATCATATTATTCTCACCCTTCAAGCAGGGATGAAAATATGCCAAAAATCATTCATCAGAGTTCTGCAACAGGAATGCAGACCATTCCTACAACCGGAGTTGCTCAGGGAATCAAATATATTCAGGATTTTGAATTACAACAATTTGAAAACAATCCTGTCGTTGTTTGCAGTCTTGGAGATAATTCTGTGACTGAAGGTGAAGTAAGTGAAGCTTTACAATTTGCAGCTTTACACCAACTTCCAATCATTTTCTTGGTTCAGGATAATGAATGGGGAATTTCTGTAACTAAAGAAGAAGCAAGAACTTGTGATGCGTACGATTTCGTAGCTGGATTCACTGGTTTAAGCAGAATGAGAGTTGACGGAACAGATTTCACTGAAAGTTTCGAAGTGATGAAAAAAGCAGTTGATTTTGTAAGAACAGAAAGAAAACCTCTAGTTGTTTGTGCAAAAACAGTTTTGATAGGTCACCATACTTCAGGAGTGAGAAGAGAATTCTATAGAGACGAAGAAGATTTAACAAAGCACAGAGCAAAAGATCCGGGAGAAATCCTTAGAAATCAATTACTTGAATCTGGTGCTGACGAAGAATTATTAAAACAAATTACAAAAAAGGCAAGATTAGAAGCCGAAGAAGCTTTCCAAAGAGCTCAAAATGCTGAAGATCCGAAGCCCGAAACTGTAATGCAACATATTTTTGCACCAACTCCAATTACAGAGGAAGTTGGAACCCGCGAACCAGCAGGTGGCGAAAAAATTGTAATGGTTGATGCTGCGATTCACGCGATCCAAGAGATTATGTGGAAGCATCCAGAAGCTTTATTGTACGGACAGGATGTTGGTGAAAGAATCGGTGGAGTTTTCCGTGAAACGGTGACTTTAGGTAAGAAATTCGGAAGCAAAAGAGTTTTCAACACAGCCATTCAGGAAGCTTATATTATTGGTTCTACAACGGGAATGAGTGCAGTTGGTTTAAAACCAATTGTTGAAGTTCAGTTTGCAGATTATATTTATCCGGGAATCAATCAGTTAATTACTGAAATTTCAAAATCAAACTACTTAAGCAACGGAAAATTTCCGGTAAGCAATATCATAAGAGTTCCAATCGGAGCTTACGGCGGTGGCGGGCCTTATCACAGCGGAAGCGTTGAGAGTATTTTAGCGAATATTAAAGGAATAAAAATCGCTTATCCAAGTAACGCAGCAGATTTCAAAGGTTTATTAAAAGCAGCTTATTACGATCCGAATCCAGTTGTAATGCTTGAACATAAAGGATTATATTGGAGTAAAGTTCCTGGAACGGAAGATGCCAAAACAATCGAGCCTGCAGAAGATTACATCCTACCTTTCGGAAAAGGAAAAATCATTATCGAAGCTGATAAAAATGAAGTTGAAAAAGGCAGAAGTTTATTAGTTGTAACTTATGGAATGGGGGTTTACTGGGCAAAAGAAGCTGCGAAAAACTTTAACGGAAAAGTTGAAGTGATCGACTTGAGAACATTAATTCCATTAGATGAAAAATTGGTTTTCGAAAGAGTAAAAGCTCACGGAAAATGTATCGTTTTAACGGAAGAACAGTTAAACAATTCATTCGCAGAAGCCTTTGCACACCGTATTTCTAAAAACTGCTTTAAATATCTGGATGCTCCGGTAGAAACGATGGGTTCTCTTGACACACCAGCCGTTCCAATCAACTTAATATTGGAAAAAGAAATGCTTCCAAATGCGGAAAAATTAGCCGCGAAAATCGAAGAAATGTTAAAAAACTAAACATAACAACAGAACCTCTAAATTTTAGAGGTTTTTTTATGCTGTAATTTATTTTAATTAAAAAACTTGTCTTAAATTTAAATTGGTATTTATTTTGTTAACCTTATTTCCTTCACATTAAAAATCTGCACAGATGATTACTACTAAATATGTCAATTACAAACAGGTCTTAAATTTATCCGGTCATCATTTGATCTGGATCTCGGTCTGGTGTACATTGATTGCCGTTCTTTTCTATTTTTTCAACTGGCAATGGATGACCATTCCGTGGGTTCCGGTTGCGTTGATCGGTACCGCGGAAGCATTTTTGGTTGGTTTTAAAAATAATCAGGCCTATGACAGACTTTGGGAAGCCCGAAAAATCTGGGGTGGAATTGTGAATTCAAGTCGATCTTTTGCTTCGATGGTCTATGCTTTTGATACTAAAAATGAAGAAATAGGCAGTTTTGATCTGGAAGATCGAAGAAAAAAAATCGTATATCGTCATATCGCATGGCTTTACGCTTTCCGTGAACAACTTTTGGTTCCTACAGAATGGGAGCACATCAGCCATGAAGACGAAAGTTTTAAAAATATTGATCATAAACGTAACAGATTAATCAAAGCAGGTTTTCCCGATTACGGAAGAACGCCGATTTTCCTTCATAAATATCTTTCAGAAGAAGAATTTGAACTACAATCTGATTATAAAAACTTTGCGACTTTCTTGGTTTCGAAACAGGCACAAGAAATCAATGAATTAAAAAATGATAAAGTTATTTCTGAATTTAATCAAATGCAATTGCAGAACTCCTTAAACGAGTTTTATAATTTTCAGGGACAGGCAGAAAGAATTAAAAAATTCCCGTCTCCTAGACAGTTTGCTAGTACAGCATTCGTCTTTAATATTCTTTTTATTCTTTTGCTTCCTTTAGGTTTGGTGAATGAATTTGCCAAATTGGGTGACTGGGGAATCTGGACTTCTATTCCTTTCTGTATCACTATCGGTTGGATCTATATTATCATGGAATTGGTGGGAGATTATTCCGAAAACCCATTTGCAGGATTGATGTTTGATGTTCCGATGCTTTCTATTTGCAGAACTATTGAAATCGATCTTTTACAAATGACGGGAGAAACAGACCTTCCTGACCCAATTTCATCTAAAAATGGAGTTTTAGTTTAAAATTTAAAGAACAATCGCCGTCGTATTTTTCACCTCAGAGATCATAAAAGAACTGTGAGTACTTGCAATATGCTGTAAAGTGGTTAATTTAGTCAACATAAAATTACGGTAGTCCGTCATGTCTTTAACACCGATTTTAAGGATGTAATCGTAATCTCCACTCACATGAAAACATTCCGTGACTTCCTGTAAATTCATCACTTCACGTTCAAACTGAAGTACATATTCTTTTTTGTGCTGACTTAATTTTACATGACATAAAATAATAAAATCTCTGTTGATTTTATGTCGGTCAAGAATCGCCACATATTTTGAAATTACACCATTATTTTCAAGCTTTTTGATTCGTTCATAAACAGCCGTTACCGACAAACCAAGCTTGTAAGAAAGCTCTTTGGTCGTTTGTTTAGCATCTTCCTGTAAGAAAAGAAGCAATTTTTTATCAATTTCATCAAACGTCATAGATATATTTTTGGCAAAAGTTTATATTAATCAAATATAATAAACATTTTTTCGGTTTAAATTAAATTTAACAGTTTTATATTCTAATATTTTAAAATTTAGTTGTAATAATTCTGGAATTAATTCATTTTTAGCTCAACAAAATCGAAAACATCATGAAAGACTTTAACGCAGCAAACGAAATACAGGATTTACAATATTTTGGTGAATTTGGTGGAGTAAATCCATCGATATCAGACAGTTCAACGTATACTTTTCTTTCTGCAAAGACGATGTTCGATACTTTTGAAGGAAATGCAGAAGGTTGCTATTTGTATTCAAGACATTCATCCCCGATGAATCTTTATTTGGCTCAGGCATTAGCAAAACTTGAAAATACCGAAGCAGCCAACGTTACAGCTTCCGGAATGGGCGCCATTACTTCTGTTTTGATGCAGGTTTGCAAAAGTGGCGATCATATTATTTCGAGCAGAACAATTTACGGTGGAACGTACGCTTTCCTGAAAAATTTTCTCCCTCCTTTTCACATTGAAACTACATTTTTAGATATTAATAATTTTGAAGCCATCGAAGCTTCTATTCAACCCAACACAAAAGTTATTTATTGTGAAAGTGTGAGCAATCCACTTCTTGAAGTTGCCGACTTGAGAAGACTTTCTGAGATCTGTAAAAAATACAATCTAAAATTGATTGTTGATAATACCTTCTCTCCTCTTTCAATTTCACCAACTTTATTAGGTGCCGATATTGTTATTCATAGTTTGACAAAATTCATCAATGGTAGCAGTGATACTGTGGGTGGTGTTTATTGCGGAACTCAGCAGTTTATAAACGATACAAAAAATGTAAATAACGGAGCTTGTATGCTGCTCGGCCCAACAATGGACAGCTTCAGATCTGCAAGTATTTTAAAGAATTTAAGAACCCTACATATCAGAATTAAACAGCACAGCTACAACGCAATGTATCTGGCTGAAAGATTTGAAAAAGACGGATTAAGAGTCGTTTATCCCGGTCTGAAATCTCACAGAAATCATGAATTAATGAAAAGCATGATGCACGAGGAGTACGGATTCGGCGGATTATTGACTTTAGACGCAGGAACTACAGAAAAAGCTAACGAATTAATGGAACTGATGCAACAGGAAAACTTAGGTTATCTGGCGGTAAGTTTAGGCTTTTATAAAACTTTATTCTCATGCTCAGGAAGCTCAACTTCTTCTGAAATTCCGGAAGAGGAACGCGCTGAAATGGGAATTTCCGATGGACTGATCAGATTCTCAATAGGGTTGGATCACGACATCGAGCGAACCTACGAAAAGATGAAGGAATGCATGCATAAAACAGGCGTTCTCAACCATGAAACCATCTCTATATTCTAATTATTGTTGTAAAAGCTGTTGAAATTTTCGACAGCTTTTATTTTTTTTATTCTGTTTGAATAATAATCCATTTTTAGAGTGGATGGATTTATTTTTAACGCAAGAGGTGCAAGTTTTTTTTTAAAATTAATCTGTATATTTTTTGTTCGCAAGGGCGTTTCACTCAGCTAAGAAGCGTAATGAAGAATGTATATTTTCCTTCATACTTTATTCATAAGGTTTGTCATCCTGTAAGGATCTCAACAACGCAATTCAAGGCCATGTATAGATCCTTCCAGGATGACAAACTAAATTTTGATTGATTACAAAGATTGAAAAAGAACGGCAAATACCCTAGCCCTGAGTGAAGCGGCATCCTTTTTTGTTGCGGCCGGAGCGAAGCGGAGGCCGTAATAAAAAAGATATAGCGGAAAGCAGGAAACAGCTTCAAATAATAAAATAAATAATTGATGTTCGACGTAGTCAAATAGCTTCGGAAAATAAAATTATTTTTGGTGAAAATGTTTCGGGAAAGCATCTTCAGGTTTCATTCTCAAAATATTTAATAAAACCCAAGATTTTAAAAATCCGTACCCGTAAGAAAACATTTGAATATAGGTTGAAATAACTGCCATTCCGGCAATGCTGATGTTTTTAGTCACTATTAAAGCATGGAAAAGAACCATAAAAGTATATAGCCCATAAAAAGCCAGGATAATTCCTCTTCCAAGCAAAAAATACTCAATGAATCCTAGAATATAGCCCAACATAAATAAAGTTGGAAAAGCAAACGAAATTTTTACATAATTCGGATGTCTTTGATTAAGAATCGGTCTTGCACAACCAAACTGATAAACTTGTTTTGAAAATTTCCCAAGATCTACTCTACGCTTATGATACACCGCAATGGTATCGAAAAAAGCTGTTGTAAAACCTTTTTCCCAAAGCGTCATTGACAAATCAGGATCTTCACCGATTCGCATTTCAGAAAAACCGCCCACTTTTTCGAAAACATCTTTCTTTACTCCCATATTGAAGCTTCTCGGTTGAAATTTTGAAACCGCCTTCTTACTTCCTCTAATTCCACCCGTTGTAAAAACGGAGGTCATGGAATATGAGATTGCTTTTTGCATTAAATTGAAGCCTTTGTGCGCTTTATCTGCGCCACCAAAAGCATCACATGGAATTTCTATGATATCTTTTTTAATATTTTCAATATAATCTTTCTCTACGATCACGTCGCTGTCGACAAAAACAAGCCATTCGTTTTCAGCTCTTTTTGCTCCGTAATTTCTTGATAAGCCAGGCCCCGAATTATCTTTTCTGAAATATTTAATGTCTAAAATTTCTTCAAAATTTTTGATTGTCGGTTTAAGATCAACAAAAGAACCATCATCAACAATAATGATCTCAAAATCTTTATCTGTTTGTTGGGTAAGAGAATTTAATAACTCAAAAAGCTCATCTTTTCGGTTAAAAATAGCAACGACGATGGAAATTGTAGGTTTCAAATTGAAAATTTTTCAAAATTAATTATTCATGAAGGAACTCGCAAACGGTTCGCAATTTATTCGAATAATTTTATTTTATATTTGTTAAAAAAACATTCAAATCGAACAAAATAGAACCTCAATGGACTTCTATCTTAGAAGAAAGCATAATTCAAAATTTACTATTGCGGATACATGGAAAAAATAATCATCGTCGGAGCCGGAGCTTCAGGTCTTATGGCTGGTTACGAATTGAGCAAACAAGGTTTTAACATAGAAATAATTGAAGCTCAAAATCGTATAGGAGGACGAATTAAATCAAAAAGTATAAACTCTTTTCCCTATTTCTTAGAATTGGGCGCCGAATTTGTACACGGAAATCTTCCTACAACCCTTCGATTGCTTGACGAGGCAAAAATTCCATATTATAAAACGGAAGGCGATATTTGGAATTATGAGGATGGCAATTTTAACCAAGATGACAATTTTTCAGAATATTTTGAAGCTTTTCATGAAAAATTAAGTCAACTTAAAGAAGATAGCAGTGTTTATCAATTTTTAGAAAAAGAGTTTAAAGGTGAAAGTTATTCTAAGTTAAGAAAAAGTATTCTCAATTTTGTTCAGGGTTACGATGGTGCAGACCCGAATGAGATGAGTGTTTTTTCTCTTCGTGAAGAAAATCCCGACAGTGAAGAAGACGAATACACAATTGAAGGCGGTTATTCTTCTTTAATGGAATATTTATATTTAAAATGCAGAGAAAATAGCGTTAATTTTCACTTCTCAGAAATAATCACGCACGCCAACTGGAAAAAGAATGAGGTTTTTATCAAAAGTAAATCCGATAAAGAATACAAAGCAGAAAAAGTGATTTTCACTTTACCAATCGCTCTGTTACAGCAGGAATCAATTGAATTTAAACCTCAGATTCCAGAGTATATTTCAGCGGCGAATGAGATCGGTAGCGGTCATGCCATCAAATTTATTTTTCAATTTAATTCTGAGTTCTTTAAAACGACAAAAATGTCTAAGCTTGAAGATTTGCATCTGCTCTTGAGCAACGAAGAAATTCCGACTTGGTGGATGCATAAAACAAAACCGGCTTTATTAACGGGTTGGTTGGGCGGTCCAAAAGCTTTTGAACTGAGAAATTCATCAAAGGAAGAACTTTTGAATAGGTCTTTGAAAACTTTACATCATTTTTTTTGTCTTCCTGAAAATATTATTTCAGAAAATTTAGAAAATTGGGAGATCAGTGTTCCTTCTGCTGATCCTTTTGCAAAATGTGCATATTCTTACAACAAAATAAATTCAGAAAAAGCGAGAAAGGTTTTAAATACACCTATTGAGCAGACATTATATTTTGCAGGAGAAGCTCTGTATACAGGGAATGCAACCGGAACTGTAGAAGCAGCTTTAGTCACAGGAGAGAATACTGCTAAGAAAATTATTCATTTAAAATAAACCTGATTTTAGATATAAATACAATACCGAAGCAGTTGATAATAAAATCAACGAAGTACAGAAAAACAGCATTGAAAAAAAACTTTTGAAGTAGAAAAATTCTAAAAGATATAGAGCAAAACAACATAAAAATGTAATTACCATACCAATCAGAATGGCGATACATACCGTTTGAAATGGACTCTGAACCAATAAAGGATCTTTAAAAACGATAAATAATAAAACTAAACTTACCAATGTAAAAGCCGTACTGAAAAACTCCACAAAATATTTGGATTTTTTGCGTTTTAATGATTTTTTAGATCCTCAATAATTAATATTTTCAGTTTTAGATGAACCAATACTCAGAAAGTCTAAAACTTGAAAAATACCATCAATTACATCAAAAATATTCCAAGACATACATTCGTTTTACATTCTAAGCAAAAATAGAATTTTCAAAAATAAAAAACCCTCCAAAATTGGAAGGTTTCGTTTAAATATTTTTTACTGATTTTCAAGTTTATGAACTTTTTTCGTTCCCTCGTACATTTCGTATTGTAAAAATCTTGTTTCCAATTTTCCGTTGAAAAGTTTGATCTTTCTTGAAGGTCGAAGTCCAATTTTCTTCACAGCTTCTAAGTCAGAAGAAATCAGCCAAGCTAATGTATTTGGATAATGCGTTTTGAAAGTATCTCCTATTTTCTTGTAAAAATCATCATCATTAATAGAAATTCTCTCGTCATAAGGTGGATTAAATACCATTAATAAAGGGAAAAGCTCTTTTTTAGTCTCAAAGAAATCCTGTCTTTTCACTTCAATAATATCTTCCATTTCAGCAGCTTCAATATTGGTTATTGCAGCGCTAAGCATTCTTCCATCAATATCGTAACCTACAATTTTACCTGTAAATTCTTTAATTCTACCGATTCTTACTTCTTTAATTCTTGCAAATAATTCAGAATCATAATTTTGCCAGTTTTGGAAAGCAAATCTTTTTCTGAAAATCTGCGCAGGAAGATCTAATGCGATCATTGCCGCCTCAATCAAAAGCGTTCCCGAACCACACATTGGGTCAAGGAAATTTCCTTTTCCGTCCCAGCCAGCTAATTGAAGCATTCCGCTTGCCAAAACTTCATTAATTGGTGCTTCACCCTGCTCTTTTCTGTATCCTCTTTTAAATAAAGCATCACCCGAAGAATCTAAGGAAATCGTTACCAATTCTCTGTCGATATGAAGGTGAAATTTGATTTGTGGACTTTTAGAATCCACATTTGGACGTTTTTTTACTTTTTCCTGAAAATAATCAACGATTGCGTCTTTCATTTTCAAGGTTACAAACTGTGAATGCTTAAAAGTGTCGGAATTCACCGTTGAATCAATCGCAAAAGACTGATCCACATCCATGAAATCCTCCCAATCCACTTTAAACAATTTATCGTAAAACTGATGCTGATTAAAAGCCTTAAATTCCAAAATAGGAACTAAAATTTTTAAAGCTGTTCTCGAAGAATAATTAATTTTATAAAGGAAACCCAAATCTCCTTCACAATTTACTGCACGATTTTTAATTTCGACATTACGCCCACCTAATTTTTTGATCTCTTCCGCCAAGATCGGCTCCAGACCGAAGAATGTCTTGATCTGAATCTTTAGATTTTCTATATCCATAATTTTATCATTAAAAGATTTAATGATTTAAAAACTAAAAGATTAAGGCTTCAATTTTACTGTTTATTGAAATTTTCAATCCCTCAATGTTTAAATACATTTCTTTTAAGACCACAAATTTAGTTATTTTTGCATTATGGAATGGTTTGAATCTTGGTTTGATACACCTTATTATCATTTGCTTTACAGTAACAGAGATTATACTGAGGCAGAAAACTTCATTACAAAGCTTACTTCGGAGCTTCAGTTACCACCTTCATCAAAGATCATAGATTTGGCTTGTGGTAAGGGAAGACACTCTGTTTTCCTTAATAAATTAGGCTATGATGTGTTGGGGCTAGACCTTTCCAGACAGAGTATAGAATTTAATAAACAATTTGAAAATCAGACCTTACTTTTTGATGTTCACGATATGAGAAATCCTATCGATGCAGATCCGATGGATGCGGTTTTCAACTTATTTACCAGTTTTGGATATTTTGATAACGAAAAAGATGATAAAAATGTATTCCAATCGGTTCATAATGTTCTAAAACCCGGAGGATATTTTGTATTGGATTATTTGAATGAAGAATATGTAAGAAAAAACATCGTTCCTGAGTCAATAATCACTCGCGGTGATATTGATTTTAAAATCTGTAAGAAAATTGAAGGAAGACATATCGTTAAAGATATTCAGTTTGAAGCAGACGGAAAACCTTTCCACTTCTTTGAAAAAGTAAAACTTCATACGCTGGACGCTATCAATTCTTACGCAACAGAATGCGGTTTTGAAAGAGTGAAAATCTGGGGAGATTATCAATTGAATGATTTTAATAAAGACGTTTCCACTCGTTGTATCAATTTATTTAAGAAAAAAGCATGATAATTGTTATTTTACTGATTTTAAGTGTAATTGCAGGGGTTTTTCTTGGAAAGCATTTTGGCAAAAAAGAAAAATTAGCAAAAAATTTATTGGTTTTAAGTGCAGGTTTCCTGATCACGATTTGTTTAAATGAAGTTTTCCCTCAAGTATATGCAGTTGAAGGGAGTAGCAATTTGGGAATATTTGTCATCGCCGGCGTGCTTTTACAAATGATCTTAGAAGCTTTAACAAAAGGGTTTGAACATGGGCATGTTCATCATCACAGCGAACATAATATTCTTCCTGTTGCTTTAATGGTGGGACTTTTCGTTCATGCATTTATTGAAGGAATTCCTTTAGCAAATGAAGAACAAGCACTTTCACCTTATCTGCTTGGAATTTTATTTCACAATCTTCCGATTTCATTTATTTTGGGAGCATTTTTATTCAATAGAAAAGAAGGATCTAAAAGTTCATCTTATCCCTCAATACTCATTGTAGCGCTGTTTGCTCTAGCATCTCCTTTTGGAATGTTATTGGGTAATTATTTTAATCCAGATTTACAGCCCTATTTCTTAGCTATCGTAGGAGGAATCTTCTTACATATTTCTTCTGTGATTATTTTTGAAAGCAATAAGAACCATAATATTGATTGGGTAAAAATTGGGCTTGTGATTGTAGGTGTTTCTCTAGCCTTAATTATGCATCTTTTCCATAATCATGACCATGTGGGGCATCATCATTAAAATTTTTCATCTTTTTTCATCGTAAAAAAGGACAACCTCTTATATAAAAATCATCTTAGCCATTTTCTACAAATGGCTATTTTTTATTTATTTTTTTCTATCGTTAATAAAACATTCAATTATTTAAAAGAATTCGACAAATAAAAGCAGTAGAATAATCTTAAATAATACTCTTTAAGTTACTTAAACATTCATCGACTGAATTTATATTAAAAATTATTTTTCTCATAAAAAAAACATTCATACTAAAAAAGAAATCAGTTAAAATTCAATCTAATTATTTGTAAAAAAGCTGTTATTTTACTGTTATTTATAATAATTAATTAATATTTAAACATTATAATTATTTATAATTTAATTAATTAACATAAATTAAGATATAAAATATAAACGATTTAACATTTTTTGTACATTAGCAAGACAAATCGCACATGTATGAAAAACCAAATCAAAAATTTTAAAAAAGTAGGAATTTGCTTTTTTTTAATGTCCGGCTTTATATCAGCACAGACAGTAAAAGACAAAGATTCCCTAAGAGAAAAAGAAATTGAAGACGTAGTCATTATCGGTTACAAAGCACAGAAAAAATCGAGTCTTACTGCAGCCGTTTCTACGATTTCTGATAAAAAACTAAAAGATGCCAGCACTTCCGATGTAGCCAGCATGTTACAAGGAAAAGCCGCCGGAGCTCAGGTTAACTTGGGAGGTGGCGCCCCGGGATCTACTGCTTCCGTAAAAATCAGAGGAACCTCTACGATCAATGGTCCAAGTCAGGCTTTATGGGTGGTAGATGGCGTAATGATGACTGGAACACCAAATTTAGATCCCAGCCAAATTGAAAGCATTAATATACTGAAAGACGCTACCTCAACAGCTTTATACGGATCCAGAGGTGCCAATGGCATTGTACAGGTATTCACAAAATCCGGAAACTCAGGAAAAGGTGTGTTGAGCTTTTCAATGAACAACTCTTTCAACACATTTACTAACGGCCGTTTCAAACTTATGAACGGAAATCAATTATATGATAACTTTACCTCATTAAAAAACGCTCCTCCTCTACCAGAAGAACTTAGAAATGATGGCTATAATTGGCTTAAAAACGGCACCCAAACGGGAGTTGTACAAAATTACACCATAGATTTCAGAGGAGGTTCTGAAAATTCTAAAACCTATATTTCCGGGAATTATTATAATGAGACTGGGACGGTTAAAACTTACGAATTCAACCGATTATCTTTCAGAATTAATCATGAACAAAAGATAAAATCATGGTTAACCTTAAAACCAAAAGTTAGTTTATCCTACACAACAGGAAAAGACAATCAAGGATCTCTTTACGAAATGTACCTCAACATGCCTTGGGATAACCCTAGAGACAGCTCTGGAAATTTAATCAATCCAAATACTTATACAGGTGATTGGTACGGAAGAGATTACAGCAATTATTTATATGATCTGCAATGGAATTATGGTAAAAGTAATCAATTGGATCTCTTAGGAAATCTTGATGCAGAAGTTAAGATTACCGACTATCTGAAATTTATCACAACCAATAACGTCACGTATAAAAACTACGATGACATGTATTATACAGACCCAAGGTCTATTTCCGGGGAGAGTAATAAAGGCGGGTTAACAGAATCATACGTAAAAGACATCAGTAAATTCTTCAATCAAATGTTGAGATTTGATAAAGATTTTGGCGTTCATAATGTAAATGCACTAGCAGCTTACGAATATTCGGACAGGTTTTATAAAATATCCCGAGCAGGCGTTTACGGTGTAGTTCCAGGAACAGATATTTTTGACGATGGAGCTACAACGGGACAAAAACCATCAGGAACAAAATTTGAAAGAGCCTACAATGCCCTTTTATTGAATGCAGAATATGTTTATGATAAAAAATATTTTGTTCAGGGATCTTTACGAAGCGAATCCTCTTCCGCATTTGGTAAGGATCACAGAAACGGACTGTTTTATTCTTATAGTTTAGGCTGGAATATTCATAAAGAAAAATTTTTCAACGTAAAAGCTATTAATGAATGGAAATTAAGAGCCAGCCGAGGCCTTGTAGGAAATACTCCATCACCAAATTACGGATGGCAGGATTTATATGCTTTGACACAAGTATATAACGGACAGGTCGGAGCAACTTGGAGTCAATTAGGAAATCCGGACTTAACCTGGGAATCGATTTATCAAAATAATCTTGGTACAGATATCTCAGCATTTAATAATAGATTGACTTTAAATGTTGATTATTTTAATAATAAGACTAAAAACTTACTAATATTAGCTACCCTCCCTTCATTAACAGGTGTCGACAGACAATATTTGAATGTTGGCGACGTACAAAACAAGGGTTGGGAATTTAACTTCAATTATGCCATCATCAAATCTCCAACCGTGACTTGGGATCTGGGATTCAATGTCAGTACTTATAAAAACGCTGTTCTTTCTACGAGAGATAATGCTACTCAACTTTTAAACAACAGTCAAGCAGCAATAACAGGATATGACGTCACCTCTTTTTACATGAGAAAATGGATGGGCGTAAATCCTGATAATGGCGCAGGCCAATGGGAAGTTGTAAATGCCGACGGAAGCAGAACTTTAACATCCAACTACAATCAAGCAACATTGCAGATCGTTGGCCATGCGACACCTGATTACTATGGAGCTTTCAACACCAATCTTACTGTCAAAAATTTTTACATGAATGCAAGCCTTTACTTCTCACAAGGAGGGCAAATATATAATTCAGACAGAGAATATTTTGATTCAGATGGAGCTTATCCATATTACAACCAAATGGTGTTACAAGATGGATGGACCAGATGGGAAAAACCGGGAGACAATGCAACACATCCGGTAGCAAGTTATAACAGCAGTAGTTTAACCAACAGACCTTCATCCCGATATTTAGAAGATGCAAGCTATGTTAAATTAAGATCTTTAAGATTGGGATACAATTTCCCAGCTTCCCTAACAGAAAAGATAAAAATTAAATCTGCTAGCATTTATATTATGGGTGAAAATCTATTTACGATCACTAAATTTTCAGGCGTAGATCCGGAAGTAGGAGCTGTAGGAGGCCAAACTACATATTCCGGTAGAGCAGGAACGATTTACCCAATTCCAAGAAGATTTTCTTTAGGCTTTAATTTCTCTTTTTAAAATTTAAAACATTATGAAAAAAATACTTATACCATTCATAGCATTAACATTAATTGCGTGTAATATAGACCGATCACCATTTGATTCCAAAGAGTCTGATGTAATACTTGCAGACCCAACAGGACTACAAACCATAACGTTAGGAAATTATGCCCTTTTGAAAGGCGACGCTAACGGGGGAGGATTTTTTAATAATCTATACCGAGTTGGAGAATACGGTGGAGATAACATCGATATTAGTGGAACAACATCCGATCAGTTTTTTTATTATTATAATTACAGAAGCATCAAAAACAACGGACGATCAAACGTAATCTGGAATGCAGGTTACAAAGCTATTATAGGCTGTAACAGAGTTATATCTAAATTTCCTGAAGGAAAAGATGCAGATACAGATCAGTTAATTGGTGAAAATTATTTCTTAAGAGCGTATGTATATTTTTCTTTAGTGAATGTGTTTGGAAAACCCTACAATCAGGGAACCGGAAATCTCGGAGTACCATTAAAGACTTCTGATGATGTGAATGAACTGCCACCAAGAGCTACCGTCGGAGCGATTTACGATCAGGTTGTAAGTGATCTGAAAAAAGCAGAACAGTTAATGACGCTTGATAAAAAGAATATTTATGCCTCAAAAGAAGCTGCTCAGGCGTTACTTTCCAGAGTTTATCTTTATATGGAAAACAATGATAAAACCATTGAATATGCTGATAAAGTGATCAATTCAGGAAAGTACACGATGCTTTCTAATTCTGAATTCCCTTCTTACCCAACCAAAACACCGGAAAACAATAATGAAACCATTTTTGCATTTAAATATAATAAAGATGGTGATTACAGTGATGGCTGGAACACAATAGGATCAATGTACGCCAATATTCAAAGCGTGGGCTGGGGTGAAATGTATGCTTCTTCTTCTTATTTAGACCTCATCAGACAAAATCCTCAGGATGCAAGAATGAAATTCATTTCTCCTAAATACACCAGTCCGCTAACTCCGGTTGCTTATTGGGTACAAAAAGGAACGAATGCAACGGGAGGAGTTACTTACAGTTATGTTTTCCAGAAAACATTTCAGCAAGGCGGAAACACTTTTTTCACAATGAACAGCGTCAATTATCAGGTATACAGTGAGGTTTTACCCAATAAAACGAATTATTATTTTAATAATTCAAGCGGCGTAAAAGTCTATGTTACTTTAGATAATGATATGGACAAAAGAAATGGATATCCTAAGTTTTATATACTAAAATGCTCACTACAGGAAGGTGTTGCGCAATTATGGTCGCCTGTTGTAATAAGATTGGCAGAAATTTATCTTAACCGAGCAGAAGCCTATGCAAAGAAAGGAATGACAACTTCTGCATTAGCTGATGTAAATATTATCAGAACAAGAGCTGGAATTCCAACATATGCTTCTACCCCTGCAGGACAAACAACTTTAGAAGCCGTTCTTCAGGAAAGAAGACTTGAACTCGCGTTTGAAGCACAGAGAAAATATGATGTATTCAGAAACAAACTGGATATGAACAGACAGTATCCGGGATCTCATTTAAATGGAACCAATCCGTTTTACACGATGCCTTATACTAATAACAGAATCATAGAATATATTCCTGAACAGCAAATCCAAATTCAACCAAATTTGATTCAAAATCCTGATTAATAACAATTAACTAAAAACAAATTGAAATAAAAAGCTCCGAATCTTCGATTCGGAGCCTCAATTTAATCACTCATTACATATATTGGAGGAAATTAAAATTTCCATCCCAATGTAAGAAAGAAGTTATTTCTGATATTCTTCACATCCGAAACAATGAACGAATCACTCGCTACACTATTCGTTGCAGAGTAATAAGCAGAATTATTATTATCATCCAATACACCAAACATAAAAGGATTGGTATATTTTGAAGTTATATTCTGATAAGCAGCATCGATATAGAATGATTTGAAATCATATCCGATACCGAATGACAACGCATTTCTGTTATTAAGAATAAGGTTACCATAAGACTGATCAACCTGATCTCCTCCATCCGTATATCTTCCGATAGTCAAAGCATCAAACGGTGTTGAAGCGTAAGAATACCCACCTCTCAATCTCACTTGTTTTACTCTGTATTCTGCACCAACTCTTAATTCAGATAAGTTTTTATAATTATCCTTGAAGAAATTATTGATGTCGGTTTCTGTTTGAGTATATACTTTATACTTAGGTTTTGTAAGCCCTAATGTATAATCTACGTCTAAAGAGAAATTTTTACTGGCTACGAATGCCGCACTCACTGTTGCTTTAAGGGGCGAAGTGAATTTATTGCTTTCAAGACCAATATCATCTCCGTAAACAGGATCATTGTAGAAATTATAACTTTTATCAATCGTCCAGAAAGTAGGTGTTTCAATAGAAGCTCCTAATCTAAAGTTTGGACTCAATTTACCAATCACCCCTAATGAAGCTGAAAAACCATTAGATCTTTCATAATAAGGTGTTCCGTTTTTACTGAAAAATTCTGTCGAATTATTAGTCGTAGAATTTAAAGAAGCCGTATCCGATTGATCAAGCGATGCGTTGAAGAAATTCAAACCCGCACCGACATACAAATTATTATTATAGTTTGCACCTACCCCAAAACTTGTTTTAGATAAATTACCATATCTATTGTACGCATGCCTACCGAATGATGACGAATTACTTGTATCTACATCAGTAAAAAGTATATTGCTGTTTCCAGAAGTTTCAACGTAATTATCAAGTGACTGATTCGAGAAATTAACACCAACATTAATGAACTTCCAAGCACTTTCTGTCATCAGCTGGAAAGTCATTACTCCGCCAACATTTCCAAGATCTCCTCTTGTATTACTATAACTCGTTGATGCACCAGCCAATGTCGAAGTATTTTTGTTACCCATAATCGACAATGTCCCGGAAACCTCACCAGAGATAGCAACTCCCAAACCTGCCGGGTTGGTTAATAAAGAACTGGCATCTCCACCCAAAGCTCCATTAGCTCCTCCCATTGCATTAAACTTAGAAGACCCGATCATTGGAGAATTAGAGTAAACATCAACAGAATTTCTTAAAATAGAAATATCCTGAGCCTGCGCAAAAAATGCCGCAGAAATACTCATTATTACTAAAGATTTTTTTAACATTATTTTTTTGAATAGTTATTAAATTTTGAAATATTATCTACCACCTCTGAAGCCACCGCCTCCTCCGCCACCGGAAGATCTGAAACCTCCGCCACCGCCAGAAGAACCTCCTGATCTGAAGCCACCGCCTCCAGAATTGTAACCTCCGCTAGATCTGAAACCTCCACTATCATTGGATCTGAATCCGCCATCGTTTCTTCTAGGTTGAGATTGTTGATTATAATTGTAGTTGGGTCTTGGTTGAGAATTTCCATTACGGAATCCACCAGCTTGGCCATTATTTCTAAACCCTCCGGCTTGTCCGTTGTTTCTAAAACCTCCATTGCTTCCTTGTTGTCTGAAACCTCCATTGGTAGATCCATTTCTGAAACCTCCATTATTTCCTGTATTGTTTCTGAAAGCACCGTTATTATTTCTAAAGCCGCTAGAATTTCTATTATTAGTGTTGAAACCGTTGCTCATTCTGTTAAAGCTGTTACCGTTAGAACCGCTTCTTCTGTAGATACCTCTGTTGTAATATCCATTACCCCAGTATCCACCGCCGTACCAACCTCCATAACCGTAGCCGTAAGGGTTTCCGTAGTATCCACCACCCCAGAAAGGATCGTAGAAGCCTCCGTATCCATAACCCCAAGAACTTCCCCATCCCCAACCGAATGAGCTACCCCATCCGAAGGACATTCCCATGCCCCAACCTCTGTTCCAACCCCAATAAGGGCTGTAACCACCGTACATTCCCCAAGGAGAACCCCAAGAATTGTCGTAATAGTTAGTTTGAGCACCGGCAAAATTACCCCAGTCAGAATCTGTGGCATTTGAGTTCCAGTTATTGTCACTCCAAGAGTCGTATCTGTTATTTTGATCCTGAGAATTCTCCTGTGCATTTTGCACAATATTAGAATCCTGATAGTAATCATAATATTCACCTACTCTATTACCGTTATCATTATTAATAATAACGCCTTCAGGTAGTGTATCTTTATTCGGGTCATAGTAAACCCCATCTGTCTCCGTGTATCCACCCATCTGAGCCCCACAAGACATAAGCAATAATCCACCTGACACCGCCAAAATCCCTTTAGATTTCAACATACCAAGCAAATTTTTATGTATATTTCTTTTCATGATAACGTAAAGATTTTTAATTTAAATTATATTTGCAATCGGTACCAAAAATGTACCAAAATATCCACAATAAAATCTATCAAAAATAGATTTTATTTTTTAGATAACAATAATAGGGAAAAGTTAAAAAAAATTTTAAGAATAATGGCAAAATTAACCTCAAGAAGCGAAGATTACAGCAAATGGTATAACGAGTTAGTTGTTAAAGCAGACCTAGCTGAAAACTCAGGGGTGCGAGGATGCATGGTTATAAAACCATACGGATATGCGATCTGGGAAAAAATGCGTGATGAAATGGATAAAAAATTCAAAGAAACAGGTCACGTTAATGCTTATTTCCCGCTTTTTGTGCCCAAAAGTTTATTTGAAGCTGAAGAAAAAAATGCTGCCGGTTTTGCAAAAGAATGTGCTGTTGTTACCCATTACAGATTAAAAACAGACCCAAATAACCCTGCGAAACTTATCGTAGATCCGGATGCTAAATTGGAAGAAGAATTGATCGTTCGTCCAACATCAGAAGCAATTATCTGGAGTACTTATAAAAACTGGATTCAATCTTACAGAGATCTACCTATATTAATTAACCAATGGGCAAACGTTGTACGTTGGGAAATGAGAACCCGTTTATTTTTAAGAACGGCAGAATTCTTATGGCAGGAAGGTCACACCGCTCATGCTACAAAAGACGAAGCGGTTGAAGAAGCTGAAAAAATGAACAAAGTATATGCAGATTTTGCAGAAAACTTTATGGCAATGCCCGTAATTCAGGGAGTAAAAACGCCATCTGAAAGATTTGCAGGAGCAGATGAAACCTATTGTATCGAAGCATTAATGCAAGACGGAAAAGCACTACAGGCAGGAACTTCTCACTTTTTAGGTCAGAATTTCGCGAAAGCTTTTGATGTAAAATTCACCAACAAAGAAGGTAAGATAGAACACGCTTGGGCAACATCTTGGGGAACTTCAACCCGTTTGATGGGAGCTTTAATTATGACGCACTCTGATGATTTAGGATTGGTATTGCCTCCTACTTTGGCGCCAATTCAGGTGGTGATTGTTCCTATCTTTAAAGGTGAAGAGCAATTAGAGCAAATCAGTGAAGTTGCTTTAGATATTCAGGCTAAACTGAAAGCTAAAGGTATTTCTGTGAAATTTGATAATGATACTCATAACAAACCAGGTTGGAAATTCGCAGAATACGAATTAAAAGGTGTTCCTGTAAGAATCGCAATGGGACCAAGAGATTTAGAAAATAAATCTGTTGAGATCGCAAGAAGAGATAATCTTACGAAAGAAACTCAACCTATTGAAGGTTTAGATTCTTACATTGAAGAATTATTAAAAACGATTCAGAAAGATATTTATACTAAAGCTTATAACTTCAGACAAGAAAATATCACTAAAGTTGATACTTATGAAGAATTTAAAAAAGTTTTAGAAGAAAAAGGAGGTTTCATCTCTGCACATTGGGATGGTACGGAAGAAGAAGAAGAGCAGATCAAAGATGAAACAAAGGCAACCATCAGATGTATTCCTTTGGATGATGACATTGAAGAAGGCATTTCTCTTGTTTCAGGAAAACCATCTAAACGTCGAGTTTTATTCGCAAAAGCTTATTAATATTTAACATAATAAATTGATAAATCTTTAAAAATTTTCGTGATTTTTAAAGATTTTTTCATTTAAATCTATATTTGGACAGATTTTTGTTTAATTTTATATCAACATTAATCTCAAAATAAATTTATTATGTCTTTAAATGTCATTGATTTAATTAAAGGACAATTAGGTCCTGCTTTGGTCTCTCAGGCTGCATCTCAGTTGGGAGAAAGTGAATCTGGTATATCAAAAGCAATTGGAGGTTTATTACCTGCAATCGTTGGCGGATTAGCTAATAATTCGGATAATCCTGCAGTTTTGGATGCCATTTCGAATGCTTCTTCCAGTGGAATTCTGGGGAACCTATTAGGTGGGTCGGCAAACAACAGCTCGTGGATAAGCACTTTACTATCTTCTATCTTTGGAGACAAAGTAGGTGGAATAGTAAACGCCATTGCAACGTATGCCGGAATTAGTAATAATTCTTCAAGTTCACTATTGAATTTAGTGACTGGAGCAACGCTTGGATCGGTTGGAAAATACGCGACAGATAACAATTTAGACAAATCTGGGATCTCAAGCTTATTGGGTGAACAAAAAGGGATTGTTTCAACATTGTTGCCTGCGGGACTTTCTTTAGCTTCATTAAATATTGGAGACTGGGCGAAAGGCTATAAGTTTGACAATGATGCGGATACAATAAAACAAACGGTACGTGAAGAGCCTAAAGTAGAGGTTACAAGAAGTACTACTCCTGTAGGAACAGACCCGGACAGAAACAATTCTGACGGTGGCGGATCTATCTGGAAATGGTTACTTCCTCTATTATTGCTTCTTGCAGCTGGCTATTTCCTATGGAAACAGTGTGAGAAAAAAGAAACCACTACGACAACAGTAGCAACAGATTCAACTGCGGCGCCTGCTGATACAGCAGCAACGGTTACGTCAACTGATACTACAGCCGGAGTTGCAGCAGCTAAAGTTGATGAAAATATCGACCTTAACGGTACAGCTCTTAAAGGCTACAAAGGCGGAATGGAAGATCAAATGATCGCTTTCCTAAAATCTGACAGCTACAAAAATGCTGCAGACGACAGTGCTTTGAAAGATAAATGGTATGATTTTGACCATGTAAACTTCAAATTAGGAAGCTCTACAGAATTAGAAGCTGGTTCTCAAGGACAATTAGAGAATTTAGCAGCTATTTTAAAAGCTTTCCCGGATGCTAAAATTAAAATCGGTGGTTATACTGACAAAACAGGTAACGAAGCGAGTAACGTAAAACTTTCAACTGCAAGAGCAGCTTACATCAAAGATTGGTTGGCAAAACAAAATCTTGGTGGACAGGTGTTAGGAGCTGAAGGATACGGAAGCCAATTTGCTAAAGTAGACGCAAAAGCTTCTGATGCTGAAAGAGCAGCTGACAGAAAAATGTCTGTAAGATTCGCAAAATAATCTTAATCAACACATATTTAAGATCCCGAAAATTATTTTTCGGGATTTTTTTGTTATATACATTGTATTTTCATTTATTTAATTAAATTTGTTAGTCATTTCTAACATTTATGAATTTGAATTTAAAAAACGCTTGGCGTAAAGATAAAACATCCCACTCTTTATCAGAAGTTTATGCTTCAATAAAAGTTCCTAAAAATGGAAGCTTTTGGAGAAAATATCTGGCTTTTGCAGGCCCCGGATTGATGATTGCCGTAGGATATATGGATCCCGGAAACTGGGCTACAGATATTGCTGGTGGCGCACAATTTGGGTACACTCTCCTATCCGTAATTCTTATTTCGAATATTTTTGCGATGGTTTTACAGCATTTGTCCGTGAAATTAGGTGTTGTTGCCGAAAGAGATCTTGCTCAGGCTTGTAGAGATCATTTCGGTCCGAAAACAAATTTTATGCTTTGGGTATTTTGTGAAATAGCCATTGCCGCCTGTGATCTCGCCGAGGTCATTGGTTCAGCAATTGCGTTGAACTTACTTTTCCATATTCCGTTGACTTGGGGAATTGTGATTACGACTGTAGATGTTTTAATTATACTTTTACTTCAGGCAAAAGGTTTCCGATGGATAGAAAGTATTGTTGGCGGACTTATTTTCATCATTCTAGCCTGTTTTATTTATGAAATTGTGATTTCTCAACCCGCTTTTAATGAAATTTTAGGTGGATTGGTTCCTCAAAAAGAAATTCTTCAAAATCCGGCGATGCTCTATATTGCGATCGGGATCTTGGGAGCTACCGTAATGCCTCACAACCTCTACTTGCACAGCAGTATTGTTCAGACAAGAGATTATAACCGTGATACAGAAGGTAAAAAAGAAGCGATAAAATTTGCAACAATTGACAGTACGGTTTCTCTTATGCTTGCTTTTTTCATTAATGCTGCGATCCTTATTTTAGCCGCTGCGACTTTCCATACTACAGGAAATCATGATGTTGCAGATATTCATGATGCTTATAAAATGTTGACTCCGATTTTAGGAGCTTCAATGGCGAGTATTGCTTTTGCGGTTGCTTTACTAGCATCTGGTCAGAACTCGACATTAACAGGAACTCTTGCCGGACAAATTGTAATGGAAGGCTTTTTAAACATCAAACTAAAACCTTGGTTAAGAAGATTGATCACACGATTGATCGCTGTAATTCCAGCCTTGATTGTAGCTATTTTGTATGGTGAAAAAGGAACTACGGAATTATTGGTTTTAAGTCAGGTTATCCTTTCTATGCAATTGAGTTTTGCAGTTGTTCCGCTTGTGATGTTTACCAATGACAAAGCAAAAATGGGCGAATTTGTAAATAAACCTTTGATGAAAATCTGCATCTGGATCATTTCATTCGTTATTATTATTTTAAACCTTTATTTATTATATCAAACCTTTTTCGGAGAATAGATTTAAAGGTGAATAGTCAATGGTGAATTGTGAATTTACAATTAAGCTGGAAAATTGACGGTTGACTATTCACCATTCACTTTTTAGCCTCGATAGTAACGGTTACCCCACAGCAAGGAAATGGGAGCGTTGGAGGATTTTAGCGTTGGCGTGTGCTGGCGCGAGGAGTATGAGTGGATAGCGAGATTAAGCTCCTGAAAAATATTTTACCTGAAAAAAGGAAACTAATTAAATAGGAAAAATTGACAATTCACTACTCCCAATTAACCCTTAATCCTGCCTTAATGTCCTGATTTTTTCTTTGGCAGTATCTTTGCCAAACAATTCATTAAAATAGTTATTGAAAATGGAAAATCAGGATATCAACGAAGAAAACATCAATACACAACAAGATACAAATACTCAGAACGAAACAGTTGCTGAAGAAATTGTGACAAATACTCCTACTCCGGAAGAACTTTTGGCAGAAGAGAAAAACCGTTACATCCGTCTTTACGCTGAGTTTGAAAATTATAAAAAAAGAACTTCTAAAGAGAAAATGGAATTTTTCCAATATGCAAATCAAGACATGATGGTATCTATGCTTGGTGTGTTGGATGATTTCGAAAGAGCTTTAAAAGAGATCGCTAAAAACGGAAACGAAGCAGACCTTCAAGGCGTTGAGCTTATCTATCTTAAACTTAAAAATAAACTTACTGAAAAAGGCTTGAAAGTGATGGAAGTAAGAGCCGGAGATACTTTTAATGTAGATCTTCATGAGGCTATTACTCAAATTCCTTCACCTTCTGAAGACTTGAAAGGTAAAATTGTAGACGTTATCGAAACAGGATACATGTTAGGCGAAAAAGTAATTCGTTTTGCAAAAGTAGTAACAGGAAATTAAAAATATAAGCAATGAATAATTGGTAATAATCAATTTTGAATATTACCAATTATCCATTACAAATTACTCATATAAAGACATGTCAAAAAGAGATTATTACGAGGTTCTTGAACTTAGCAAATCTGCATCAGCCGAAGAAATAAAGAAAGCGTACCGTAAAATGGCGATCAAATTTCACCCAGATAAAAATCCGGGAGATAAAGAAGCCGAAGAAAAATTCAAAGAAGCAGCAGAAGCTTATGAAATATTAAGCGACGACAATAAACGTGCAAGATACGACCAGTACGGTCATGCAGGAGTTAGCGGAAACGGTGGCTTTGGCGGCGGAGGCGGTTTCGGCGGCGGAATGAATATGGAGGATATTTTCAGTCAGTTTGGAGATATTTTCGGTGGTCATTTCGGTGGTGGCGGTGGCTTTGGCGGAGGACAACAGCAAGTGAAAGGTTCTAATTTAAGAATCAGAATCAAGCTGAACCTTGAAGAGATGGTAAACGGAACCCAAAAAACTCTTAAAGTAAAAAAAATGAAGACGGCACCTGGTGCTACTTCAAAAACGTGTCCTACATGTAACGGTTCTGGTGTTCAGCTAAAAGTGATGAACACGATGTTCGGACAAATGCAAACGCAGACTACGTGTGGAACTTGTCAGGGAATCGGTAAAGTTGCCGATAAAATTCCTGCAGGTGCCAATGCACAAGGTTTAATAAAAGATGAGGATGAAATCACGATCAACATTCCAGCAGGAGCAAGAGACGGGATTCAGCTTAATGTAAGAGGAAAAGGTAATGACGCTCCATTTGGAGGTATTCCCGGAGACTTATTGGTGATTGTAGAAGAAGAAGTAGATCAAGTAATTAAAAGAGAAGGTGACAATCTTCACCAAGAATTATATATTTCGTTTGCTGAAGCTTCATTGGGAACCAAAAGAGAAATCCCTACCGTTGGCGGAAAAGTAAAGATCACGATCGAACCTGGCACACAATCAGGAAAGATCCTAAGACTGGCAGGAAAAGGCTTACCAAGCATCGACAGCTATGGAAAAGGAGACATGTTCATCCACATTAATGTATGGACACCGCAAAAATTAACGAAAGAACAGAAAGACTTCTTCGAAAAACAGATGTCTAGCGGAGAAATGGTTGCAGAACCTTCCGGAAAAGAAAAAACTTTCTTTGATAAAGTGAAAGATTTATTCAACTAAAAATATTTAAAAGAGACTTATTGCAAGTCTCTTTTTTTATGCTTTCTTATTTTCTTTTATATTTGTTTTTATTTGAATTAATTAAAATCATCTTTTAAGAAATAAATGGACACAAGAACTGTATTTTTAAATGCCTGCAACGAGATTGCTAATCGGCTTGATGGATTTAAAATTTTAGAAAAAGGACAAAGACTCAAGAAAAGTTCTCTTGATAAAGACATCTATTTTGAGATTTATTTTCAGTCGAGTTTTAGGAATGATTCTTCATCCATTCTGATACTTCCACACATTAATATCTATTCTAAAATTTTAAAGAAATGGCAGATAGAACAAATAAAAAATGAATATTCACAAGGATTAATTTTTGGAAATCAGATCGGTTATTTAACTCCTTATAATAATTGGAAAGAATGGAATTTGGCAGGTTTATCTTATGAAAAATCAATCAACGAAATCACAGAAAACATACAACAATACCTCTTCCCTATTTTTGAAATCTTTAATTCTAAAGAAACAGCTATTGATTTTTTGAAGAGCAACGGAACAAAGTTTAATCAATGGTCAGAAGATTCTATTTCTCCTTTAGACTTTCTACTCTGCTTTTCTGAAAATGAGACTGCCGAAGCCTTTTTAAATAATTTTGTAAATCATTGTCCGTACAAAGGAAATATTCTTAAACTTTATGAGAAACTAAAAACTCAGAATGAAATTGATCTCAACTATTCTGAGTTTCATGGAGCAGATAAAATTAAACTGGCTTTTATAAAAGGTTTGAAAATAATATAGATTTACAGCAGGTATTTTATCTTTCTATTAATAAACACTAATATCAGGCTTACAATTAATAACACAACTATAAAGATCACAAACTCGAATGATGGAAGATGTAAATCAAAGATCCAATTCATGATTAATGGATGGACTAAATAAATTGCGGTCGACAAACTTGCCAAGATTTTAGAATCCGTTTTAAAAGGTAAGTTTTTACAATATAAAAATATCAGTGGACAAGCTATTAATAAGGAAATTAGCAGATCAATGCTTTCTTTCTGTTTTAAGCGTATTACTTTATAGTTTAGAAAAGATTCAAAAATAACAAGACCAACTGAAGCCAAAACTAATATTAATGAAGGCTTTTGTTTAACATCAATATTCAATTTTTTAATCAAAAAACCTATTCCCAAAAAGGGAAAACATACAAATAAAAAGTTCCTATAAAACGGATATAAATTCAATGTTGAATCCACTTCACCTGTAAAATAATGCATATTTCCCAACAGCTGAATAATGTAACCGATGCCGAATAAAACAATAATAGTTGCAACCAACACAGAAGTTGATTTTTTCCTTAGAGCAAATAAAAGAATTCCAGCAAATAAAGTCCCGATCAGATACCATAAATGGTGATAACCAAAAAAAATATTAGTAAAAACCGACCCCTCTTTCCACAACGGAATATAGATTATCGACCAGATTGAATAGAGTAAAAATGTTCTTACTGTCCATTTTTTCAACTTATCAAAAGTATCAACGAAGTAAAAATAATATCCCGTGATAATAAGGAAAACAGGCACTCCAATTCTAAAAAGTCCGTTAACGAGAACATAGCTTAATGACGGATGATAATCTCTCAAAAGATGCATGTGTAAAAAAACGACAAAAAATGCCAGAATTATTTTTAATACATCAATTGATAAGCTTCTCATATATTACTTTCTAACAACTGAAACCAATTTTTTACCTAAAGTGAAAATTGCGACAGCTCCCAATCCGCCTACGACTCCAAGCGTAAGTTCTTTCAAAACATCCGGCCATGTTGGAAGTAATCCGTGAAGAAACTCTACTCTATGTAGAAAAATTCCACCAGCTACCATTATCAAGGCAATCGTACCAACTACACCTAAAATTTTAATAATAATAGGTAAAGCTTTCACCAATAAATGTCCAAGTGTCCCGAAGAAACCTTTGTCATTACTTTTTTTGATTAATTTAAATCCGGCATCGTCCATTCTTACAATCAAAGCTACAATTCCGTAAACGCCCACAGTAGCAATAAATGCCACCAAACTCGTTACTAAAATCTGCGTAATGAAAGGATGATTTTCTTCCAAAACAGTTCCCAAAGCAATAATTACGATCTCGATTGATAAAATGAAATCCGTTGTAATAGCCGATTTAACTTTAGCTTTTTCTATTTCTTCAGAACTTTTCCCATCTTCTTCAATTTCTTCTACCACTTCATGACCTTTTTTGTCACGGTGAAAAAGAAATTCTATCACTTTTTCAACCCCTTCGAAAGCTAAATATAATCCTCCAAGGATCAACACATAATTAATTGCCGGAGAATAGAGCCAATTGAGTAAAAACACGATAGGCAGAATGATTAATTTGTTGATAAAAGATCCTTTTGTGATCGCCCATAAAACAGGTATCTCACGTGAGGAAAGGAAGCCGGTAGCTTTTTCTGCATTTACAGCAAGGTCATCTCCCAAGATTCCTGCTGTTTTTTGAGTCGCTATTTTACTTGTAACCGCCACATCATCCATCAAAGCCGCGATATCATCCAAAATTGCAAAAAAACCAGATGCCATATTTTAATGTTTTTTTAATAATTGTTAAAGAGCAAAAATAACCATTTAATTCGAATTTTAATATGATTCTATCCGGTTTAAAGAAAATTAAAATGACTTATTAATTTTAATTTCGCTAACAACTGTAAGTATGTATTCCAAACGAAGCTGTCTTCAAATATTGATTTCTGTGAAGTTTAGAATTGCAAAAAAAAGAGGGAAACAAAACACATTGCTTCCCTCTTTATGTTCTAAAGTTTATTATTTTTTACCAGCCTTAAGTTTTGTAACTTCTAGCTTTAGTTCGTCAATTTGCGTCTGTTGCTCCTGAACTGCTTTTGCAAGTACAACTGTCATTTCTGCATAGTTTACACCAAGAGTTTTTATTTTATCATCAGCCGTTGATACCAATTCAGGCATCGCTGCTTTTACTTCTTGTGCTACAAAACCAATTTTATGATCCTTGCTTAGATTCTCATCTTTATATTTATATCCGATTGTACGAAGACCTAATATTTCTTTCAAACCGTATGTATTATCTGTGATATCTTTTTTGATACGAATATCCGATGGAGTAATCGTTCCTGAGGCAAGAATATTACCCAATACGTGAAGCTTCTGAGTAGGACTTGTTGTTCCTATACCTACATTTCCATTTTCATCAATCGTTACTCTATCTTTACTAGAAGTACGGAACGTTAAATCCGATAATGCATCTGCACCGCTAGCTCCTCGATAGGTACTACGCATCCCTGCAGAATGATAAATAAAATCTCCAGTATATCTTGGTGAGAAGTAAAGTCCTCCTATAGTATCTCCGTTCGTTAAATCTGTAGGCGCGGCTGCAGTTCCATTTGCAGAACCTATAGACATTGTTGGATTTTTTGAAGTTCCATACCCATGAAACGTTAAGTCGTTTTGTCCTGCTCCACCAGCGTTATCAGATACGAGCTCAAGTCTTGCCGTAGGTGTTGTAGTACCAATACCCACTCTTCCACTATTAGCATCAGTCAAATACATAAGTTCATTAGGCGTTTTACCTACACTGAATGATAGGTAACGCGTACCTGAATTATTTGTAGTAGCAGCATCACCAAAATTGATACGTGCAATAGATCCAGCATTATTAGATGAAGAAGTTTTCATATTAATACCATAGTTATCACTTCGGTTGCCATATGTAGAACCATCCTGACCAACATTAATATCCAAAGCATTCTTTACTGCTCCACCATTTGCAGCTGCGTTAAAAAGCCCAGTCCCTTGTACATCTAGTTTTGTTGATGGTACTGTAGTACCAATACCCACTCTTCCATTATTAGCATCAGTAAGATACATTAATTCATTAGGCGTCTTCCCCACGCTGAATGAAAGATAACGGGTACCTGAATTATTTGTAGTAGCGGCATCACCAAAGTTGATACGTGCAATAGATCCTGTATTATTAGATGAAGAAGTTTTTATATTAATACCGAAATTTTCGGAACGGTTACCAAATGTGGAACCATCCTGACCAATATTAATATCCAAAGCATTCTTAGTATCAACAGCAGTTACTGCAGCATTAAGAAGTTGACTACCCTGCACATCTAATTTTCTTGTAGGAGCAATTGTACCAATTCCCAATCTGTTATTGGCCGCATCTACAGATAATGTGCTTCCATCTACTGAAAATGCATTAGTGCCTGTAGCGGTAAAAGTAAGATTTTTATCTGCCTGAGTTACTGTTCTGTTTCCTGTCAGTGTTCCGTCAGAATTATAAATATTCACGTTAGAACCCGAAGTGGATGAAGAGTTAAATTTAACCCATAGCGTACCATCAAAAAATAGTATCCAACAGTATCTATATTAGCTGTAGTACCTCCTAGTGTTCCTGTAACAGCGTTGTTTACATAAATCATGGTAGAAACCGGAACTCCAGTCATGCTTTGAGCTCTTTGACGATCTACACGTGGGATCAAAAGACCGTCTACATTGTTCGTAGTTCCTGTAGCATTTTTAGCTGTTATGTCCAAAGTAGAAGTAGGATTAGCCAGATTAATACCGACTTGCGCGTTTACGTTCATAGATGTTGCAAATAAAGCAACAACAATTGGTAATAATAATTTTTTCATTATAAAATAGTGTTTTTAAGAATTTGCGTTTAATGCCGCAAAGAGAACATAAAATTCTATTAAGTACAAAAAAAACGATATACCATTCATATACCACTTCCGAATAACCTAATGAAAACCATGTAATTAAATTTAATTTTTTTGAAAAAAAAGTAAATCTTAAGAAACAAAACAAATAAATAATTATTACTCAGCAATGGTAAAAATCATGTGTCTTATTTTTTTAAATAAAACTATTTTTATGTAATTTTAATTTATGAAAAAGCTTGTTCTCAGATATCATTTTTTTGTTTTAGGGTGTATCAGCTTTTTATTAAATTCTTGTAATACAAAATTCAGAGTCTGGGTGGGAACCGATAATCAACAAAAAATCTATAATTTAAAATACGGAGAACATAAAAGACAGAAAATGGATATTTTTCTTCCAACTGAGTATTCTTCTGATTCTCCTGTCGTTCTTATTGTACATGGCGGTGCGTGGACATTAGGAAAAAAAGAACATATGATTCAAGTTCAGAAAATGCTTTTCGAAAATAATATTCCGAGCATTAATATGAATTACAGATTGGTTTCAAAATCTAAAAAAATCACCTACCGAGAACAGTTAGAAGACATAGGCTTTGCAATTACTAAATTTAATTCTCTAGCAGAAAAAGCCGAACTACAGCCCAACAATTATATTCTTCTTGGAGAAAGTGCGGGCGCCCATTTAGCATTACTTTATGGTTATCAACATCCAAATGAAATCAAAAAAATCATTTCACTGAGCGGACCTACGGATTTTTACTCTAAAGAATATTTAAATTCATTTTATTCAAAATATACCTCACCAACATTTCAAAAGGTTGTGGGGATAAAATTTGACCGCAAAAATTTGTCTGAAGAATTTCAAAAAGCAAGTCCGATTGCGAATGTTACCAACGTTCCGACTTTATTATTTCAGGGAAATACGGATTTCTTGGTTAATCAACATCAGGGATTATCATTGGATTCTGTTCTTACTGAGAAAAATATTCCTCACAAATTGATCTTTATGAAAAAAACGGGGCATGTTCCAAGGTTTTTCAATAAAAAGAAAAGAGACAGCATCATCTATCCCAACATTCTGGATTGGATAAAAAAATAACCCACTTCAAAAGCGGGTTATTGATATTTTATAATGTATTTTATTTATTCAGGATCTTGATCTTGATTTTCATATTTAGAATGATCTTCTTTCTTGCCGAATAAGAATTTAACAATTACCGGAAGTGTTGTTACTAAAACGATAATAATGATTATATATTCCAGTTTTTCCTTTAAATTAATTCCAAACTGATCCATGAATAATTTATCAAGATAATGCCCTGCAAAAATCAATAAAAACGACCAAAGAACAGCTCCGATCACATTATCTCTTAAAAACTCTTTTTTATCCATTTTTACAATCCCGGCAACCATTGGCGTAAAAGTTCTTACAACAGGTAAAAATCTAGCCATAATGATAGCCAAAGCACCATGTTTTTCGAAGAAATCATGAGCCTGATACAGATATTTTTTCTTAAACAACATCGTATCTTGCTTCTTATATAAAGCAGGTCCAGCTTTTACTCCAAAGTAATATCCAACTTCGTTACCAATAATTGCAGCAAGGGCAACCGCCGAAGCCAAAATGGTGGTATCTAAGAAATCACTTCCAGTGGAGCCAAAAGTCTCTTTAATGATATCAACAGCGTAAATACCTGAAACAAACAGCAAAGAATCCCCGGGTAGAAAAAATCCTACAAAAAGACCGGTTTCAGCAAAAACAATAAATAAAATAAGCCAAAACCCTCCCATTTTAATATAAAACTCAGGGTTTAATAAATCTCGCCAGCTATTGAAATCTTCCATATATATTGATAAGTAACAAAAATAAGTCTAATAAACTTCAAAAGGAAATTAATTATAAGAATTTAACTAAAAGATGACATGATATTTATAAGTCCATGTCGTCGGCGGAGCCTCCCGTTCCATCTGCCATCAGATATGCTTTCAGGAATGGAGTAAGATTTCCATTCATCACAGAATCCACATCTGAGGTTTCATGAGCTGAGCGTACATCTTTTATTAATTTATAAGGATGCATGACGTAGTTTCGGATCTGGCTACCCCACTCGATCTTCATTTTGTTGGCTTCAATTTCGTTACGGGCTTTCAAACGTTCTTCCAATTCCTTTTCATATAATCTTGAACGAAGCAACTGCATCGCTTTTTCTTTATTTTGAAGCTGTGAGCGGGATTCCGAGTTTTCAATGATAATTCCTGTTGGTGCGTGACGAAGACGAACAGCGGTTTCAACCTTGTTTACGTTTTGTCCACCCGCTCCGGAAGATCTCATCGTTTCAAATGAAATATCGGCAGGATTAATATTAATCTCAATCGTATCATCCACCAAAGGATAAACGTACACTGAAACGAAACTTGTATGACGTTTTGCATTACTGTCGAAAGGCGAAATTCTTACCAATCTGTGAACTCCATTTTCACCTTTTAGATATCCGAAAGCGTATTCACCCTCAATTTCCAAAGTAACGGTTTTTACTCCCGCAACATCACCTTCTTGGTAATTCAATTCTTTGATCTTATAGCCTTGTTTTTCCGCCCACATTGTGTACATTCTCATCAACATGGCTGCCCAATCGCAACTTTCTGTACCTCCTGCTCCGGCTGTAATCTGTAAAACGGCAGAAAGTTCATCACCTTCGTTAGAAAGCATGTTTTTAAACTCTAGATCTTCGATTTTTTCCACCAATTTAGGGAACGCTTCGTCTAATTCCTTTTCAGAATCAGGATCTTCTTTGGCAAATTCAACCAAAACCTGTAAATCTTCAAACTGAGTGCTGATCTCGTCATATCCTTCCACCCATTTCTTCTTGGAACGAAGTTGTTTCAGGAAAGTTTCGGCTGTTTTAGGGTTATCCCAAAATTCAGGCGCAGCCGTTTTTTCATCGTCATTGGAAATTTCTATCTTCTTTTTTTCTATGTGAAGATATTTATATAGGTCTTCAATTCTGGATTGAACTTCTTTTATCTGGTCGTTGTTGATCACGAAATTTTCTTTTTTGCAAAAATAATGATATTTTATGGTTTTTTACTGTTCGTGATTTTTAAATAGGAAACTGTTTAAAATTTAAATAATTAATTTTAAAAGATTATCTGTTAAATCGCCATTGATTAACAGCTTTTGTCTGAAAATTATATTTAACGGCCAAATATCTTAATACAGAAGCCAGAATAATAGCAATCGTAGCAGCAGTTTCCGCATGCAAGTTCAATAATGTTCCGAGAATTAAAAAAACGGTAATTGCAAGAATAGAATTGACTGCATAATATTGTCCCGGTTTAAAAAAATGTGATTCTTCCTTCATCAAAATATCCCGCAGCAATCCTCCGCCGATTGCATTGATAAACCCAATAATAAAAGCAGAAAAAATACTTAATCCCAAAACCATTGCTTTCTGTGTACCGAAAACAGCATACATTCCCAGTGAAATTGCATCAATAATATTAATCAAAATCGTAAAGTGTCTGCTGTATTTATATAAAAACATGGCGATCATACCTGCAAGAAAAATACTTAAAAGATATCTATAATCCAACAGAGGAGCCGGTACCCCGTGTTGTAGCAAGATATCTCTTATTAGGCTACCGCCGGTACTTGTCACCATAGCAACAATGAAAACTCCCACAAAATCATACCCTTTTTCAATAGCCTTAATCGATCCGGAAAAGGCAAACAAAAACACTGCAAAAAGATCGAAGAAAACAGGAAGTAAATAACTTCCATTCAAACTGACATGTCCCATATTTAAAAATTGTATAATCTTAAAGCCAAAGTTATATTTTTATTATAACCAATTGGTATTTAATAATATAATCGTAAAACATATGTTTTTTTGGAAAATAATTAATTAGAATAGTCTAATTGCAAAATTTAGTTACTTAAAATTATTTTTATGATTAAAATAACAACTCATCCTTTTTTCTTCTTTACTATGAAATTGATTATTTTTATTGATATTCCGCAACTTAGAATCTAATTTTACTTATTTTTAATTTAAATCATTTCAGCAACAATTTCTCCAATTTTCGGAGCCAGAGCAACGCCCATTCCGGAAAGCCGTACCGCGCAAAACTGTCTGTCGGAAAGCTGTTTTACAATCGGAGTTTTTTCAGAACCCATTGCCATAATTCCCGACCATCGCAGGGAAATTTTAAAATGATGATTGGGAAGAATAACTTCTTTGAGGAAATTTTCTAAATGATCTTGCAGAAATTCTGTCGTTTCAAAATCGGTTGTTTCTTCGGTTTTAAAATCCTGATTTCTTCCGCCACCCAATAAAATTCTGTTTCCAAAATTTCTGAAATAATAAAATCCTTCATCGTAATGAAAAGTTCCTTTTAATTTTAAATTTTCAATAGGTTCGGTTAATAAAATCTGTCCGCGAGCCGGAATAATATTTTCTTTTTCTAAAAATTTTGAACTGAAAGCATTTGTACAATGAATAATTTGATATGATTTAATTGATAAGTTTTCAGAAAGCTGAACTTCAATTTCATCAGGCTTTTCAATAATATTTTCAACTTCGGTTCCAAAAAGGAATTCAACTTTTAATTCCTGACATTTTTCTAAAAGTTTATGCAACAATTTCCCAGAATGCAAACTGCCTTCACATGGATTTTCAATTAAAAATTCAGATTTTCCCAATCCGAATTCTTTGATTTTTTGCTGTTGTAAAGAATATGTTTTTGCGATTCCTGTTATGGGTTTCAGTTTTTCATTAACCTCATCAATTTTCAGTAAAGGTTGATCGTTGTTAAGAATTTCATAACCTCCGCTTAATTCAAAATCAATTTCAGAATTTTTAAAATAGTGTTGAATTTTTTGAAGTCCGTCAAACCTCATCTTTACCAATTCCAACGTTTTTCCCCAACCCATTTTTTCAGAATCAGCTATGATTTCGGTTAAACTTCCAAAACATGCAAAACCGGCATTTCTTGTTGAAGCACCCAACGGAACAGAGTTTCTTTCGATAATTAAAATCGACTTTTCGGGATATTTTTCTTTAATGGAAATAGCAGTCCAAAGTCCTGTCAAACCACTTCCGACAATGATAATATCCCGTTTTCTGTAAAATGTTTCAAGCTCCCAAACGCTGTTCATGAATAATAAGTAATTGGTAATAAGTAATTTTGTGAATGGTTTATTTAGTGAATGGTCAATTTGCTTCGCTTGTGAATTTTTTATGCGTGAAAATATTTCACAATTGACCTTTTCATCAGCCTTTACTTTTCTCGTCCTCGTTATGCTGAAAACCAATTTCTCTTCTTGGTTCTTCAACGATTCTATAAGATTCCAGCTCAACTCTTAAAGATTGAATTCTATATTGAAAATCGTCTGAATTATTGATAATTACATCACTTAAAAATCTTGCGATCTGCTCAAGATATTCTTCTGTAAGTTTTCCTTTGGCATCTCTTAAAGCGCCATTCAGAAGCGTTTCATCGATCTTTAAATTTTCATTTCGTGTTCTCTGATAAAGGTTTTTGATACGTTTTTTTAAGCTTTGCGTAAAATCGATCAACATTGTATTGCTGAAAACCTTCATTTTGGATGAAATATCCTGCCAGAAAGGAATTTTGTCAGCTTTGTTATTTTTAAGAATTTTATATAGTAAAGAATCCTGTTCAAGCCCTCTTGTCATCGCATACAGAATGATTTCCGAACGTTCCGAAGCATTGGGTGGAAAAACGGGAATCATCACATCAAATCTTCCCGGAGCCAAGATTTCTTCATCAATTTCTGACACTGTATTGGCAGAACCTACCATCAAAATATCTTCTTTTTCGAACTTTCCAATGTGGTGAAGAATAATTTCCTGAGTTTCAAGGTTGCAGGAAGCGATGTCTGTTTCTGCTTTTCGTTCCATCATTATTTCGTCAAAATCTTCAAGGAAAAGTAAAACTTTATCTTCTTTCATCATTTCTAAAAGAAAATCGTTGAAATTGGTCTTGTTTCCATCCACGAAAGAGGTTCCCAAGTAGTGTTTTTTAACTTCTTTGAATTGATAATTAATGATTTCGGCAATTTTATTAGCCCAGAAAATTTTCCCACTTCCGGGAGGGCCGTAAAGAATCATTCCGGCAGGTTTATTAATTCCCCAGTCTTTTATTTGTTGCGGATTTAAAAATGGTTCCAAAACACTTGAAATGTAAAAGAACAAATCTCTATATCCAATAAAATCTCTATGTTCAAGACTCGTTTTATGTCCAAAATAATTATAGACAAATTGATAGTTTCCACCTAATTTATTATCAATTCCATAACTTGAAATAGAGGATTTAAAGAAACCATTATCAAAAATATTCGGATTGGATTCCTTTATGGCTTGTTCTACTTTTTGCTTTGATTTATTAATGGTTTCCGCGATTTGCTCGGAAGTTTTGTTTTCATCAAGATCTTTTTCATACTCTTTTAAAAAATCTAAATTTTCGCGGGCAAATTTTTCAAAATCCTTCTTCACTTCAAAATTGGTGCTGATGCACACTCCAAGCTCAAGATCAAAATCCTGTATAAATCGTTTTATAGCTTCTGCAGAAACGTTGAGCTCCTTTGCCAAATCAATTAACTTCATAATTACCGATTAATTCTATCAAATTTAGTATTTAAAATGTGAATGAGCAATACCTTATGGCAGTAAGCTATAAGCTTTAGGCAGTAAGCAGAAAAATTCACATTCATAAGTTATAATTTATAAATTTTTGTAACAATTTCTAATTTATATAGACTACTACTATGTAAAACAAATTACATGGAAAAAATCTTATCAGTAAAGAATCTCACCAAAAAATTCAAAAGAGTTGTGGTAAACAATATATCTTTTGATGTTGAGAAAGGCAATGTTTATGGTCTTTTAGGGCCTAACGGAAGCGGAAAATCAACCACTTTTGGAATGTTGTTATCAACAATAAATCCTACAAGCGGCGATTGGTTTTGGTTTGGAAAAAAGGGAACTGATTCTGATACTCTGAAAAAAATAGGAGCAATTATCGAACAGCCTAACTTTTATCCTTATCTAAGCGCAGAAACCAACCTGAAAATTGTTGCCGAGATCAAAGGAACGCCTTATGAAAGAATTGATGAAGTCTTAAAAACCGTCAATCTTTATGAAAGGAAAAAAGACACTTTCAAAACGTTCTCATTGGGAATGAAACAGCGTCTGGCAATAGCTTCAGCGATTTTAAACAATCCTGAAGTTCTTATTTTAGACGAGCCTACCAACGGACTTGATCCTGAGGGAATCATCCAGATTAGAGATATCATCAATAATATTGCAAAACAGGGAATTACCATCATCATTGCAAGTCACCTTTTAGATGAAATTGAAAAAATATGCAGCCATGTTATTGTTTTAAAAGAAGGAAATGCCATCTATTCCGGAAGAGTAGATGAAATGACCAGTAATACAGGATATTTTGAACTTAAAGCAGATAATAATCCTCAACTTTTAGGTGCATTGGAAGAACTTCAATGGTTTTCTTCTGTGAGAATAGACGGTGAAATTATTAAAGCTCAAATTCGTGATGATGCTTCAATTTCCGCTTCAGCTTTAAATCAAAAACTGGCAGAAAAAGGTATTTTCTTATCTCATCTGAATAAGAAAAAATTATCTCTTGAAACTCAATTCCTTGAACTTGTAAAAAACACGAATCATGCTTAAACTATTAAAACTCGAATATTACAAAAACCTGAATTATAGACCATTCAAGGTTTTCACCATCCTTTATTTTGCTATTTTGGTAGCACTTCTTTTTATTGGACTCGTAGATTTGGATGTTTTTGGAGCTACTATTAATTTAAAACAGCAGGGAATTTATAATTTCCCGGAAATCTGGAACTTTACCACTTGGATTGTTGCTTTATTAAAGATATTTCTAGGATTGATCATTGTTTTTTCAATCTCGCAGGAATTCAGCAACAGGATGTTTAAACAAAATACGATTGACGGACTGAGCAGAAAAGAATTTATTGCTTCAAAACTATTAACGATTGCGGTTTTTACGATTGTTTCTACTCTTCTTGTATTTATCATCACTTTATTTTTAGGTCATACTTATTCAAAGAACACAGATTCTGAGATGGTTTTCAAGGAAATATTCTTTATTGGGAACTATTTTGTAAAGCTTTTTACTTTTTTCTGCTTCCTAATGTTTCTTTCTGTTTTACTGAGAAAATCGATGTTTGTCTTCCTTGGTTTCTTTGTCTATTGGATCTTTGAAGGAATATTAACGGCTGTAGAAATATTTCAAAAAGTTCGCGGTACGCAGGAATTAGAAAGAATGAAGATCATGAAAGATGATTTTTTCCTTACTCATCTTCTCCCGTTAGAAAGTATGTCGAGCCTTATTCCTAATCCGATGATGAGATTAGATATGGCTAAAATGATGGGATTAAAATACGAATTCACCTATCCTACAGAAAGTTTAATTGCCTGTATCATTTGGTGTGTGATTTTCATATTCGGATCTTATTGGATCTTGAAAAAGAGAGATTGGTAAGTCAATATAACTTTTACATTATAAAAAATTAAAGTGGTTCATGTTTTGAATCACTTTTTTGTTTAATTTTAATTTTCTTTGAATCTAATGATGAAAAACCTTTCCTTATTTTTTATAGCACCTTTTTTAATATTATCATTAATTGCAATTACCTCATGTAATCAAAAAGTTGAAAATTTTGTTGAAAAAACAGCTTCAATTCTAAAACCAAAGCCTGTTACAAAGCCCACTTTTGACGTTAATAAAACTGATAAAAAAGGAGAAGAAGCTATTAAATTTTGTAAGAAAAATAAGTTTAATACAGAGTTTTGTATCTTAATTGATATGAGTTTACATTCAGGAATAAATCGGTTTTTTATTTATGATTTTAAACAAAAGAAAATTACACAGAAATATTTGGTTGGCCACGGATGCGGAAATAATATCTGGAGTTGGGATCAATCAAAAGATAGCCCAGATTTCAGCAATGAAGATGGAAGCCATCTTTCAGCTTTAGGAAAGTATAAAATCGGAGAAAGAGGAAGAAGCGAATGGGGAATTAATGTAAAATATTTAATGCACGGTTTAGAAGAAACAAATAATAATGCGCTAAAAAGAACCATCGTTTTTCACTCATGGGATAAAATGAGTAATGATGAAGTTTTCCCAAAAGGTTCACCCGAGGGTTGGGGTTGCCCGACAGTTTCTAATGATGCATTGAAAAAGATTGATCCTATATTGCAGAGTTCTGGCAAGCCTGTTTTGATGTGGATTTATAATTAAAAATATGCGAAATAGTAAGAAAATATATTATTTTCCGGAATTGATAAGTGCCTTGTTGATTCCGATTTTGTTTTGGTATTATGCAAGTCAAAGAGTTTATCCACCCTATACTGTAATGGATTTAGGGCTTCCTGCAAAAATAAAAAAAAAGGAATGAAAAATTCAAATTCCTCCTTTGAATCTTTTAGAAATTGGAACTATAAAAAGATTATTGTAGAGCCTAATACTGCATTACAAAATCAACAATATTATGTTTCAGAATTAAAAAAACTGCAGGCAAAAAATGAGAAGGAAACAGGAATCGAATTTGTAATTGATGATAAAAATAATTATCAGGACTTCATAGCTTTAATGGATGCTATGAAATTGGCTGATCAAGAAAACTATGGAGTTGATGTAGAGAAAACCAATCATTTTTTCGCAATTCATGAGTATAAAGCCCCAAATAGCATTGAAAAAAAATATGATGGAATTACAGGGTGTATCGTTTGGCAATATGAGAATAAAAAAGAATATATTAATTTTTTCAATATTGAAACACTTATAGACAATCTACCCAAGCAATCCTATTTTATCATCTTCGGATTCTTATTATTTCTAAACATCTCCATGTTAAGCATTAAAGAAAGATTTCAATTAAATTTAAAATAAAAAAAGGTTGCCTTTCGACAACCTTCCTTTCAAATTACTTTTTATCTAACAGAGAAAGATATTCTCCATACCCTTTTTTCTCCATTTCCCCTTTTGGAACAAACTTTAGAGAAGCACTGTTGATACAGTAACGAAGTCCGCCTTTGTCTGCCGGACCGTCATTGAAAACGTGTCCCAAATGGGCATCTCCGGTTTTGCTTCGCACTTCTGTTCTATCCATTCCGGCTGATGTGTCTAATTTTTCGTCAATCAATTTTTTAGTAATTGGTTTTGAAAAACTTGGCCATCCACAACCTGATTCAAATTTATCCGTTGAAATAAATAACGGTTCGCCAGTTGTGATATCTACATAAATACCTTCACGGGTTTCGTCCCAATATTCATTTTTGAAAGGCATTTCTGTACCGTTCTCCTGAGTCACTTTATATTGTTCAGCCGTTAGTTTTTCTTTTAAGACTTTTTTATCCTCTTTTTGATATTTTGGTTTTGCATCTTTCTTTGGAAGAGGGTTTGCATTTTTTGCCATTTCAAAAAGTCCCGGCTCGATATGACAATATCCTCCCGGATTTTTATCCAAATAATCTTGGTGATAATCTTCTGCTTTATAGAAGTTTTTAAGAGCAATCGTTTCTACAACCAAAGGTTTGCTGTAATTTTTAGCTAATTTCTGAACTTCTTCTTTCACAATAGCCTCAGTATCTTTATCTGTTGAATAAATCCCTGTTCTGTATTGATCTCCTCTGTCATTTCCTTGTTTGTTTAGACTTGTAGGATCAATCGTTTTGAAATAAAGATCGATTAATAGTTTTAAATCAACTTGTTCAGGGTCATATTTCACTTTTACAGTTTCAGCAAAACCTGTTGTATGACTTACCACTTCTTCATAAGTAGGATTTTGAGTTTTTCCGTTAGCATAACCAACTTCCGTTCCTACTACTCCGCGAACCTGTTGAAAAAAATGTTCTGTTCCCCAAAAACATCCACCTGCAAAATAAACTTCTTTTAAATTTTTGTCGTTCATAACTGTCTCATTCTCTTTTTTAGTTTCTATTGGTTTCTTTTTTAAAGAATCTCCGCAACTTGTCGCAAATACTGCGATGCCCAGCACCATCCCGAGCAATACTAATATGTTTCTCATTTTTATTTTTTTATTATTATTCATTTTTTGTCATTTTGAAGTATCATTAATCCAAATCCTAAAAACAGTAGGTCTTTTAATATAAAAAAGTCCGTTACGGGTATTCCGTCCACTACTTTCCAAATTCCGAGAGTTGTAAATAAATAACTCAGCGTTGTAAGGAAAGTTACGATCATTCCTATCGCGGCATACCTTCTTAAGTATGCAAATTTCGCACTAAATATGAGTAGTAATGCAATGATAATTTCTATCGCTCCGATAGCATTTGACACTGCCTGAACGCTCATGATATCATATACGTAAAAAGTAAGGAAGTGGTTTTCTACAAGGCTTTTTATTCCGGCAGCTTCGGTGGGTGTAAATTTGAAAATTCCGATCCAGAGCAAAATAAGAGCCGTACCGAAAAGCGAAATATAATAACCCGTTTTGTACGTTGGTAATTCTTTGTTGATTGATGTTGTTCCGTTCATTTTTTAAGATTTTGAATTAATACTTTGTTATTTTCAAAAGTATAGTCGGAACAATTTCAAAATCCTGACAAAATTTCTTTTAAATATCTAAATTTTTAACCATTTTATCTTTAAATGATTGAATTTCAGAATCATTAATTTCAACTTTTTCTTCTCGAGAAAGTTTTCTTTTTAAAATATCATCTAAAATTTCCAACTTTTCTTTATAAGCTCGGCACCATTTGCAGATCTTTAAGTGCATGGATAGTTTCCAATTCTCTTTTGGAGAAATGGAATTGGCGTTTCTTTTTTCCATCAGCAAAGTTGCTTCACTGCATGGTAAAAATAAAATATGAATAATTTTTTTCAACATATTTTTACTCGTTACGATTTTGCAAACCAATTAAAATCCAGACATTCTCTCAGCTGCATTCTACTCCTTTGCAAGATCTTCCAAAGATTAGTCGTAGAAATATTTAATTCCTGACTTACTTCCGGTGCTTTCTTTTCTTGAAGATAATACATTTTCATGGGAATCTTCCATCTGGAGGGCAAATCTTCGAGACAATCTTCCAATGTTTTATTAAAATCATCATTATCCAGAAGTTCAGATTCTTTATTGGAAGCGTCCCAATCATTCAGTACATCGTTATTTTTCCATGATCCTGTTTCATCAAAAAAATGATCAAGTCTTATTTCCGGTTCGGATTTATACTTTTTACGGTAAAAATCAGCAACTTTATTATTGAGAATTGTATTCAACCAAGTTAAAGGTTTACTTTTCCCTTCAAAAGAATCATACGACGAAAAAGCAGCAATAAAAACCTCCTGAACAATATCTTCCGCCTCTATCCTATCTGAAAGTACATAAACCGCTCTTTTCAGCAAAGGTTCGGAGTATTGTTCTATCCAGTTTTTCAGTGTTTCGTTTTTCGTCATTTTCTATTTAATATTAACCACGGATTACACAAATTTACACAGATGTTTGAGTGTAAAATCTGCAAGAGTTTTTATTTAATATTAAAACGAATATAGAAAGTTAAATTCTAAAGTGCAAAAAATTCATGATAATCATACTTTTATACATCAAGTTTGTCATCCTGGAAGGATCTCAACAGTCGAAAAATGAAGAGTTCAATATTATTTTTTTTGAGGTTGCTTCCTCACTTCGCTCTGCGCAATGACCTAAATTTGATCTATAATAGTTATTGTTGAGGCCCTTTCAGGATGACAAAGTTTGTGGGTAATTAGTGCTTCTAATTTTGAAAATAATGGCTACAACCCTAGCCCCGATTGAAGAGAAAATCCTTTTTTGAAAAAAAAAGATTGCAACGGAAAGCGGGAAATAGCTCCTAAAAAGAAAGGAAGTTAGAAGCGGGGTGATGGGAGTTTACATGATTGAAATAATAGATTTCTCCTTTGTCGAAATGACAATATTCACACTATAAGTCTACAAATAGCTTAAAACGTAAAACTATGTTTTTACATTGCTTTAAAAACATTAAATTTGCATTTATCGAAAATTTGTAAAAAGCAAAGCAATATATATCATTATGACATCACAAGAGATACGTCAAAAATTTTTAGATTATTTTAAAAGTAAAGAACACCTTATCGTTCCTTCGGCTCCAATTGTGCTGAAAGACGACCCTACCCTAATGTTTTCCAACTCTGGAATGACGCAGTTTAAGGATTTTTTCTTAGGCTACAAAACGCCTACCGCCCCAAGAATTGCCGATACACAGAAATGTTTGAGAGTTTCAGGGAAGCATAATGACTTGGATGATGTAGGTAGAGATACTTATCACCACACCATGTTTGAAATGTTAGGAAACTGGTCTTTCGGTGATTATTTTAAAAAAGATGCTATTGCTTTTGCCTGGGAATTATTGACGGAAGTTTACGGAATTCCGAAAGAAAATTTATACGTAACCATTTTTGAAGGAGACGCTTCCGAGAACCTTGAAAGAGATCAGGCTGCTTATGATTACTGGAAAGCAGTAATTTCTGAAGACAGAATTATCAACGGAAATAAAAAAGATAACTTCTGGGAAATGGGAGCAAGCGGACCTTGTGGACCTTGTTCTGAAATCCATGTGGACTTAAGAACTCCGGAAGAAAAAGCTAAAGTTTCAGGACTTGAATTGGTGAACAATGATCATCCTCAAGTTGTGGAAGTTTGGAATCTTGTATTCATGGAATTCAACAGAAAAGCTGACGGTTCTCTGGAAAAACTTCCTGCACAGCATGTGGATACAGGAATGGGCTTCGAACGTCTTTGTATGGCACTTCAAGGGAAGTCTTCCAACTATGATACAGATGTTTTCACTCCATTAATTGCTAAAGTTGAAGAACTTTCAGGTAAAAAATATACCGGAATTTTAGAAGATGAAAAAGATATTGCCATCCGTGTTATAGTAGATCACATCAGAGCGGTTTCTTTTGCGATTGCAGACGGACAATTGCCTTCAAACGGAGGTGCAGGTTACGTGATCAGAAGAATTTTAAGAAGAGGAATTTCTTATTCTTACAGATTCTTAGATATGAAAGAACCTTTCCTTTACAAATTGGTTGCTGTTCTTAAAGATCAAATGGGATCAGTTTTCCATGAATTAGAAAAACAAGGAAAATTAGTTACTGATGTTATTAAAAGTGAAGAAGAATCTTTCTTAAGAACAATTGAAACAGGATTAATTAGAGTTGATAAATTAATTCAGCAAACGATTGCAAATAATTCTAAGGTTTTACCAACTCAGGAAGTTTTCGAATTATACGATACTTACGGTTTCCCTGATGATTTAACAAGAATTATCGCTGAAGAAAAAGGTTTAACGATCGATGAAAAAGGTTTTGAAGTTGCTTTAAATGAACAAAAACTTCGTTCAAAAGCGGATTCTGCTCAAAAAGTATACGATTGGGTAACATTAGAAGAAGGAGAAGAGAACTTCGTTGGTTACGATCAAATTGAAGCTGAAACACACATTACAAGATACAGAAAAGTAGAAAATAAAGACGGCGAATTTTATCAGGTTGTGTTGAGCAACTCTCCTTTCTACCCAGAAGGTGGTGGACAGGTTGGTGATAAAGGTGTTCTTGAAAATGCAACTGAAAGTTTCGAAGTATTAGAAACTAAAAAGGAGAACGGGTTAATTATTTCATTAATTAATGGTCTTCCGAAAGATGCAAGCGCTATTTTCTATGCTAAAGCAGATGCAACAGACAGAAAAAACTCTCAGGCTAATCACTCGGTGACTCACCTTTTGCATGAGGCTTTAAGAGATGTTTTAGGAACTCACGTTGAGCAAAAAGGTTCTTATGTTGGTCCTGAATATCTTCGTTTTGACTTCTCTCACTTCAATAAAATGACGGAGGAAGAATTGGCTTTGGTTGAAGAAAAAGTGAATGCAAAAATCAAAGAAAGCATTGCTTTACAGGAATTTAGAAATATTCCGATCCAAGAAGCAATTGACAAAGGTGCAATGGCTTTGTTTGGTGAAAAATATGGTGACAGCGTGAGAATGATCCAGTTTGGAAGTTCAAAAGAACTTTGCGGTGGAACTCACGTTAAGAACACAAGCGAAATCGGTCATTTTAAATTGACTTCCGAAAGTTCTGCAGCAGCAGGAATCAGAAGAATTGAAGCGATCTCAGGTGATAAATCTGATGAATATTTCAAGAATTTAGAAAAGCAGGTTCTTGAGCTTTCTCAATTGTTGAAATCTAAAGATGTTGTACGATCTATCGAGAAATTAATTGAGGAAAACGCATCATTGAAAGCTGAGGTTGAAGCATTCAAAAAAGAAAAAGCAAAAGGCGAAATCGGCGACTGGAAAGGTGCTTATGAGCAAAAAGGCGACAAATTACTTTTAGTGAAAAAAACTTCATTGGATTCCGGTTCAGTGAAAGATATCGTCTTCCAGTTGAAGAAAGAAATCCCAACTTCTATAACGATTATCTTGTCAGACGCAGACGGAAAACCAATGATTACCGTTGGCGTTTCTGATGATTTAGCAGGAATTTATCAGGCTGGAGCACTTATTAAAGAATTAGCAAAAGAAATCCAAGGCGGTGGTGGTGGAAACCCAGGTTTCGCAACTGCTGGAGGTAAAAACCTTGATGGCTTGGAGAATGCTTATCAAAAGGCTTTAAATATTTAATACCACATAAATACACAAAACTAAAACAGAAACTTTCGAGTTTCTGTTTTTTTATTATCTTTCAAAAAAATTACCATGAAAAAACTCTTAATTATTGGCTTTACATCACTTTTACTATGGTCTTGTAAATCAAAGAATGACAAAATTCAGGATTTTGTTAAAACATATAATGCATCCTCTTCTATGATCAGCAATTATATGATAAAATCTACAAAAGCCATCTCTTCAGGTCCAGACGAAATAACAATTGAGATCAATACCAACAACCAGGAATCTGACGAATTGGAATCCGGAATGATCACTTCATCTCTACCCGAACTTATTGGCCAGGGTATTAAAAGTGAACGTTCAGGAAACGAACTTCTTGAAAGTGGAGTAAAATTTAAATTAAAAATCATCAATGCCGACGGAAAGGTTATTGCTAACCAGACAGTAGATAAAAACAACCTTAAAGGTAATGCTTCGGATAGTTTCAAATCTGTTGTAGCCGGAAATCCTAAAGCTTCGGAACTGAATACCATCCTTGAAGTATTCAACAAAAACCTTCCGATGGAAGATAAAGCAACAGGAACAAAGGTGATGAGCATTAAAGCCGATGAACAAAACAATATTGTATATACTACCGAAGTTCCGGACAGCTATAAGACTATGCTAGAAGCAGAAGGAGCAGATCAGGTTTTAAAAGATGAAATGCTAAGAATGCCTCAGGTAAGACAAATATTGACTAAAACTGAAGCTCTTGGTGTGAAAAATCTTAAGTATAAGTATATAGATACAAAAGGTAAAACCGTTAAAGAAATTACAATTTCAAAAGAAGACTTGAAATAATGGATAATAAACCTGTTTGGCGAACGATTTTAAGTGTTGCCTTTGGTCTTTTTGCGCTTGTAAGACTTGCAATGACTTGTAATAAAATGTCTAGCAATTCCTCTTCTTCAAGTAATTATCAGACGCAAACGTATCAAAATATGACTAGCGCAATTGAAGATAGTAAAAATAATTACCAAAATAATATTCAGGATCTATCGAATGATATTTTTTATGAAAGCTATGACAGCATCAGTAAATTAGGTGATTCAGAAATGGCTATTTATCGTATAAAAAAGGTAAAAAAAGATACTCTTTTGCCATTAGATCTTACCGCTAAAATAAATATTGATGCTAATAGTTATATTCAAAAGAACTTTGATGACTCCTTAAAACTTGCCGTAAAATTACCTGATAACACTTCTATTTTCATGCATAGTTATGAATCTAAGAACGGCGATGTATTGGACAATTTGAAATCTCTGAAAAAGAAAAAAGATATTCAGAATATATCATTAAAACTTGATGAACCTAATTCTAAGTTTGTAAGCTACAATTACAAACAGAACGGAAAAAAATATAATGGATATGCACTGATCTCCAAAGAGGACGGACAATACACATCTATAGAATTTGAAAATAATAAGCTCTCGAAGGACGAACTTGAAATGAAAACATTTGTTTTTCTATCACAACTTACAAAATAATAAAAATGCTCGAAAATTTCGGGCGTTTTTCTTTTTCATCCAAGATTTTCTCTATTAAAAATCATTTGAATATCAATGATTAAAACTTTTCCAACACAATAAATATTATTACTTTTGACGTAGTTTTTTTTACATGAAAAGGGTTTTACTGTTTATATTTTTCTTGATCTCTATTTTTGGTTTTTCACAATCAAAAATTAAGGTAGTAGATGATGCTAGTAAAATTCCCGTTCCCAATGCCAAAGTGTTTTGTAATGACAAATTATTGGGAGAAACAGACGCTCAAGGTATTTTAGAATTTAAGTCAAAATGCAAAAGCATTACCGTTCAAGCATCTCAATATCAAAAAGAAACATCCGTTGTTGAAAATGATATGACCGTTTCTTTGATCAAAAAATCTTCAAAAACCACAGCCATTGAAGAAATTATTATTGAAGATAAAAGTGATCCGAGAGCTTTAGAAATCCTTAAAAAAGTCAATCAGTTATTTACAAAAAATTCACCGAAAAGTTTAGAATCTTACACCTACAAATCCTACGAAAAAATTTCATTGGATATTGATGAAGACAGTATTTCTCAGTTCAATCAGTTCTTTGAAGAAAATAACTTATTCAAGAAAAAAAGAGAAAAAGATTCGTTAAATAATATTTCGGCAAGACAGATATTTTCAAAAAGTAAATTATTCCTTTGGGAAAGGGCTCAGGAATTTTTATTTTCAAAAAAATATGGTGAAAAGATCAATATTCTGGATAACAGAATTTCGGGTCTTAAACAACCCATTTATGAGATGATCGCCCTGCAGCAAAGCAATAGAGATAAAATTCCCAATCAGCTTAAACAGGAAAACAGAGGATTATACAGATTCTTTTTAACGGATACTCTTGAGATGGATGGGAGAAAAAATTTCGTCATCCGTTTTCGTGAAGTGAATTACAAAAAACCCGATAAAAAAAGAAAATACAACGGAGCTATTTATATTGATACTGAAACTTACGGGATCAAAAAAATAGAAAACTTCAGCAAGAATAAAAACGACGGAATCATTACCAGCACATGGATTTTCTATAACAACAAGTGGTTTTTGGCTCACGAAACCGTAAAACTCCGAATGAATAAAATGGCAATGCAGGAAGACAAAAAAAGTCATTCTGAAGACGAGCCAGAGAAAATTGATAAAAGAAGTTTCGGGACTTATGCCTTTCTATCTTCAAAATATTTTGATTTTAAATCGCCTATTGAAGAGGATTCCAAAGATTTTAAAGGGTATACTTTCGCTGTGAAAAATGCAGACGGAAGGTCGCTTGATTTATACAGAACAGAGCCTTTGACAGATAGAGAAAAAAACACCTATACTACGATCGACAGTCTTGGGAAAAAATACAATATTGATAATAAAGCAAGAATATTAACAGGCTTAATTAATGGACAGATCAGAGCAGGAATTGTAGATTTTGCCGTTGACGAAATCGTTAATTTTAATTCTTATGAAGGTTTCAGATTTGGGTTAAAAGCAAAACTTAATGAAAATTTTAATCCCTATTTTTCTCCTGATTATTACTTTGCGTATGGTCTTAAGGATGACAAATGGAAATACGGTATCGGACTGGATATTAAAACTACTTTAGATAAAAATTCTTTTTTCAGGATCGATTATTATAACGATGTTACCGCTTCGGGAGAATTCTACAGAAGACTCTGGAACTTTAAAATGAGGATGATGAACTATGGAAATAATATTAATAATGATAAATATTTCCATTACCGAGGTGCTTCCGTTTCTTATCTGAATGATGTTACCAACGGACTGACGCTGGTTTTCGCAGCAAAAAGAAATTATGAAGAAGCATTGTTTGATTATCAGTTCAGAAACAGCGGTCCGGCTTTTGAAAATTTCAACACGTTATTTACCTTAAAATATTCTCCGAATTCAACTAATATTATGACTCCGCAAGGAAAATCTATTGTTGATCAAAAATATCCTGAACTGTATTTCAATTATGAACAAAGTTTTAAAATATTAGGTGGAGACTTTAATTATACCCGTTTTGATGCTCTTTTTGTTCATAATTTTAAGACAATGCTCGGAACTACTGGTGTAAGATTTTATGGCGGAATGGTTTTCGGTGAAGCTCCCATCTGGAAGAATTTCACGATGAACGGTCTGGCCTCGCCAAGAAGAGATTTTAATTTCAACTTAACTTCTTTCCTAGGTTTCGCCACTTTGGAAGGCGGAAAATACTATAACGATAAATTCGTAGCCTATTATTTCACACACAAACTTCCTTGGTATTTTAAAAGTTTCGGGCAGAATGTTTCAAGCTTTGATTTTGTGTTAAGAGGAACCATCGGAGACATGAAACACCCTGAATATCATCAGTTCAACTTCAGAAAGTTAGATCATTTGTATCAGGAAGTTGGCTTGGAGTGGACAAATTTCCTTTCCAGCTATTTCAATTTAGGAATATTCTACAGAGTCGGTTACTATACAACTCCGAATTTTAAACAGAACTTTGCGATACAGTTTAAACTTAAATTATTAGAGTTTTAAATATGAGTAATCCGTAATTAGTAATGAGCAATTAATAAAATTTAAATGAAAACAATACAAATAAAAGCAGAGCAGTTTTTTGAATTATTAAGATTAAAAGACACGCCAATGTGGGAGATTTTTGCACAAATGATTGATGGAGAAGAAAAAGAGATCGTCTTTTTAGATAACGAAGACAAAGTACTTTTCAACTATGTTTTACCTTCAAATAAAGAAAAATTAGAAGAAGACAGAAAAGAATTCTCAAAGCAGTTTTCTGAAAAATTGGCTAACTTTAATTAAAATTAAAAAAGCACGATGAAAAAACAGTATTTATTATCAATTTTAAGTTTGATCATTTTCGGTTTGGGAAATGCTCAAAACTACAAAAAACCTTTGGTTTCAGCCATTAAAGAAACAGATCTTAGAAAAGATATGTACGAATTGGCCGCCGATCAATTCTGGGGACGTGAAGCCGGAACTTTAGATGAATTAAAAGTTTCCATGTGGTTGGCCGACAAAACCAAGGAAGCAGGAATGAAACCCGCCGGAGACAACGGAACTTTCTTCCAGTTTTTTGACATGTACAGACATCTGATCATCCCGCAAAGCAGCTTGAAAATTGGTGATAATCAATTAAAATTATGGAAAGATTTCCTTGTAGCAGAACCCGTAAATGCGAATATCGATTCTGAAATTGTCTATGCAGGAACAACCGAACCTGAAGATTTATCTAAATTAAATATAAAAGGAAAAATTCTTGCGATCAACGCATCCGATAAGAACATCGACAAAGAAATGACTCTTTTCATAAGAAGGTATCCCGGATTTGTAAGGACTAAATATTACAACAAAGCACTTGAATTAGGCGCAAAAGCAATCATTTTCATCACAGACGATATTTCTGAGAAAAGCTGGGTTGAAGTTCTTCCTCAAATGACAAGAGGAGCTTACGGAGTTGAAGGCTTAAGAGAAAAAGTAACGAATAATATTCCTGTTCTTTGGATTAAAAAAGAAAATGCAAATTGGGTAAAAAACAATCCTAAAATTTCTTTAAACCTCATCACAGAAACCTATAAATATCCTTCTGTAAACATCATCGGAAAAATCGACGGAACCGATCCGAAATTAAAAGATGAATATGTCTTACTCAGTGGTCACCAAGATCATGACGGAATAAGACATCCCGTAAAAAATGACACGATCTACAACGGAGCCGATGACAATGCAAGTACTTGTGTTGCGATGTTAGCAATGGCTAGAGCTTACAAAAAACAGCCGGGAAAAAGAAGTATTTTATTTGTTTTCCACGGAGCTGAAGAAAGAGGATTATTGGGTTCAAGATGGCACGCCGTTCACCCTGTTGTTCCGAAAGAAAAGATTGTTGCTGTTTTGAATGGCGATATGATCGGAAGAAATGATAATAATGAAGCCGCTTTATTAGGAGGAAATGCGCCTCATAAAAACTCCGAAGAATTAGTTAAAATGGCCGAAGATGCCAATAATGAAAGTACAAAATTTAAATATCTGAAAGATTGGGACTCTCCTAGTCATGCTGAATATTTTTATTTCAGAAGCGATCATCTTCCTTATGCGAAAGCGGGAATTCCTGCGATATTTTTCACGAGCGTTTTGCACGATCAATATCACACTCCACAAGACGAATCTGAAAACATCAACTATAAAAAACTCTATAAAATGACCGAATGGATGTACAGAACTTCTTGGAAAGTAGCCAATGAAGCGGAACGTCCGAAAGTGATTTCTAATTTTACCTTAGAGAGATAATTCAACGCTAATAAGGTCAATAATAAAAGCTGAGTTTTTTACTCGGCTTTTATTATTATACATCAAATAAATGTGCTGTTTTAGAAAGCTTTTTAAGTTCTGTCATTGTATTATCCGCATCATCCACAGAAACAAAAATATGGTCATGAAAATATCCTGCAATCACATTACAGCTAATATTTTTAGAAGTAAGTGCTTTGGAAAATGCAGCCGTTAAACCCACTGCTTCAAGCGAAGAATGAATTTCTAAAGTAATCCACGAAGCGACAAATTCATATTTGAAATGTAGCTGATCGGCCAATTCTTTTTTAATAATCAAAGTAATACTCTCTTGTTCTTTAAAGAAACAAATGATTTCATTCAGATCAATATTGGGTAATTTTTCTACGGTACAGAAAACATATTCACCTTCATTTAAATGAGGTTTCATGGATTGCAATAATGTTTTGAGATCTTTTTCTCCTGTCATAATATGTTTTTATTAATTGTTTTTCAAAAGTTACGAATTGTTTGTGAAGCTTCTGCAACATCATGAACTCTTAAAATTTTAGCGCCCTGCTTTAAAACTTTTATATGCAATTTTTGAGTTTCTTCATTAATATCCAAAGCTGATTTTCCGAGAGGTTTGTAAATAAATGATTTTCTGGAAATTCCGATTAATAAAGGAAATTTTTCAAATCCGAAATACTTAACTTCATCAATCATTTTCATTTGATCTTCAACTGTTTTTCCAAAACCGAAGCCGGGATCGAGAATAATATCATTAACTCCCTTTTGTAAAAGTTCGTTTGTTTTTTCAGAAAAATAACGATTGATTTCTAGCGTAATATCTTCAAACTTAATTTTATCATGCATCGTTTCATAAGACGGATTTACATGCATCAAAATATAAGGAAGCTTAGTTTCTGCCGCTGTATCAAACATTTTCTTATCATATTGTCCACCAGAAATATCATTAATAATATCAATTCCTTCATTAAAACCAAATTTCACAGTTTCAGCATAAAAAGTGTCTAATGAAATTAATGCTTCCGGAAATTCTTTTTTAATCTGAGAAATTAAAGTCCCGATTCTCTTTATTTCCTCATCACTACTCAAAAACTCAGCGTTTGGACGTGTAGATTGTGGGCCAATATCAATAATTTCAGCTCCGTCTTTCAATAATTTTTCTGCATGAAGTAATGCTGATTTTTCATTATTAAATTTTCCTCCGTCTGAAAAAGAATCCGGAGTAAGATTTAAAATTCCCATGATTTTAGGAGCCGTTAAATCGACAAGTCTTCCGTTGCAGTTTATGGAGTGGTTGGGTTTGAGGGTCGGAGGGTATGAGTGTTGGAGAGTCTGAGAGTCTGAGAGCATGGAAGTTGGGGTTGTAATTTTAAATTTGTTAATTAAGGTGCTTACAAAAATAAGTCTTTACGTTTTACAAAGATAAAACTATAAATTATCCATTCAATATAAAACAAGTTCTTATTAAACTCCCAACTCACTCTAAAACCCTAAAACTCTCCGACACTCAAACCCTCCAAACTCTCATACCCTCCGACCCTCAAACCCTAAAACTCAAAAAACCTTTCCCTGATTCCCGCTACCTAAAACCTAATTCGTATATTTGGGCTATTAAGAGAATTTATGCTAAAAACTTCAATACAGTTCGAGAAAGTTATCAATGAATGCCGCGAATTATTCAGCAAAAAATTACAGGATTACGGTGCTGCTTGGAGAGTTTTAAGACCGAGCTCAATTACTGATCAGATTTACATTAAAGTCAACAGAATCCGTACGTTACAGATGACTGATGTAAAAATGGTAGACGAAAGTGAAGAAAGTGAGTTTATCGCAATCGTAAACTATTCCATCATCGGATTGATACAGCTTGAAAAAGGCCTTTCTAACGATTTTAACGAAAATAAAGAAGAGATTTTAAGTCTTTACGATAAATATTCCACCGAAGCTAAAGCTTTAATGGAAAGAAAAAACCATGATTATGGAGAAGCTTGGAGAGATATGAGAATTTCTTCAATTACAGATCTTATTTATCAAAAAGTTTTAAGAACAAAACAAATTGAAGATAATCAAGGTGTTACTATCGTTTCTGAAGGTTTAGATGCCAATTATTTTGATATGCTGAATTATGCCGTTTTCTGTCTGATAAAATTCTCTGAAAAACAAGACAACTTCCAACCTAAAACAAGTTAATTATGATCAAAGGTTTATTACGTTTCGTTATTGCTGTTATTTTTATCCTTTCGGGTTTTGTAAAAGCGGTAGATTTGGTAGGTTTTTCCTTCAAAATGGAAGAATACTTCTCTCCTACTGTTTTCAACATGCCATTTTTGGAAAAATTCGCTTTATTATTTTCGATCATTGTCGTTGTTTTAGAACTTTTGCTTGGATTTATGCTTTTATTAAAATTAAAACTTAAATTCACTCTTTCAGCATTGATCGCGCTTTGTATATTCTTTGGTTTCCTTACTTTTTATTCGGCGTATTTCAATGTAGTAACAGATTGTGGCTGTTTTGGAGATGCAATAAAATTCACGCCTTGGCAAAGCTTCATTAAAGATGTTGTGCTTTTAGTTGGATTAATCATCGTATTTATCCTTTACAGAAAAGAATTTAAGAAAAAAGACAGTTATACTTTCAGTTCTAAAAAAGAACCTTCCAATACATTTAAATATATTCTTTTAGTGATATTTTCTTTGGGAATGATCTACATTATGGCTCAGGGAATTATGCATGAACCATTAATCGATTTCCGTGATTATAAAGTAGGAACTGATATTAAAAGTGAAAAAGAAAAAATTAATAAAAATCCATCCGAATACAAAACTTTTTACTCTCTTAAAAATCAAAAAACAGGAGAAATTTTAAAGGTAAATCAGGACGATTATATTAAAGAAACAAAATACTGGGCAGAAGGTTCTCCTTGGAAAATCGAGGAAGGGAAAAACGAATCTGTTTTGATAAAAGAAGGTTACAAATCTGAGATCGTGAAGTTTAAAATTGAAGATCCTACAGGTCTTGAAGTAACTGATGAAGTGATTAACGCACCGAAAGCAATTTTGGTTTTCTCTTATCATCCAAAAGAAGTTTCAGCAGATTTGCTTCAAAAAGTTGAAGCTAAAGTGAAGGCTCAAAAAGGAGCGGTTATTTACGGAGTTTCAACAGATCCGAACACTTTTAAAACCATTAAAAATGCAATGATGGACGGCACTGCCATTAAGACCATTGCAAGAAGTAATCCTTTTGTATTGATTTTAGAAAAAGGAAAAATTGTAGACAAAATTCCTGCAAAAGACTACGTGAAATAAAAAATTGTGAATGGTGAATTGTCAATTTAACAATCAACCGTCAACCATAAACTATCAACAAACTATACATTTATATAATGCAAAAATCAAATAAATCTATCGCCGGTTACCATTTGCTGATGATCCTTTCATCTGTAGACGGAGAATTTGCACCTGAAGAAGGAATGCTTGTTCAACAGTATTTAGCAGATGAATTTCCTTTTAAAATGGATCTGGATAATGAGTTGGATGTAATCGCTTTATTAAAGCCGGAAGAATGGAAAAGTCACTTCGAATTTCACGCTCAATGTTTCTTAGATGATTCTACGGAAGAAGAGCGTTTAAGCTTTGTACAATTTGCTAAAACATTGATTAAGGCTGATAATAAAGTAACTGACGAAGAACATACTTTCTATATTCTTTTAAAAAATATCTGGAAAATAAATTAGGCAATTTTCTTATTAAAATTATTTATAGGTAATATTTTATAAAGCCTATATTTGTTTTAAATCTCATATAATAATATATTCTTATAAAATGATTACACAGATTAAAATAAATGGATTTAAATCATTTCATAATTTTGAAATGACTTTTACTCCATTTACAATAATCGCAGGTACAAATGCTTCTGGAAAAAGTAATCTTTTTGATGCTTTAGAATTACTTTCAAAACTTGCAGATTCAGATAATATTAAAAAAGCTCTTCAGAGTCAACGAGGAGACTTTTTAGAATTGTTTAGTATGTATGATAAAGGAATTTATGCAGATATAATGGAGTTTGAAGTAGAAATGCTCATAAATCAAAAAGTAAAAGATGCCTGGGGAAATGAAGCTAATCTAAAATATACAAGATTACAATATCAATTACATATTAGAAGATTTATTAATAATTCAGGTCTCGAAGATGTTGAAGTAATTCATGAAAAATTAGTAAATCTAAAAAAGGATAATGAAGATAGATGGATAAAAATAATTCCTAAAGATAAAATAGAATTATGGAGACCTAAAGTAGAAGGAAATAGAGGTGGAAAACCATATCTTGATACCATAAAAAAAAATGAAATTGACACAGTAGTAATTCATCAGGATGGATCTAAAGGAACTTTTCGGCAAATACCAATTGTAAATGCAAATAGAACTGTATTAAGTAGTATTGATAATGTTGACTTTAAACATGTTTTAGCCGCAAAAGAGGAAATGAAATCTTGGAAGTTTCTTCAATTGAATCCTGACGATTTGCGAGAGCCAACTAATAAAAATAATGGAGAAGATCAAATAACAAGCTCTGGTAAAAATATAGCAGCTGCATTGTATAGAATTTCTCTTACTAATGATATTGCTTTGAAAGAGATTTCAAGAAAATTAAATAGATTTCTTTCCCAATTTATAGAAGTAAAGATTTTTGATGATAAGGAGAATCGCCAGTTTATTATAAAATTAATTGATGTTGACAAAAAGGAATACACTTCAAGAGTACTTTCTGAAGGGACTTTGAGAATCCTAACATTATGTATTTTAGAATATGATGATAATTTTGGAAGTCTATTATGCTTTGAAGAACCTGAAAATGGCATACATCCAGCTAGAATATCAACTATGCTAGATTTATTGGCTGATTTAAGCACAGATTTCTCGGACAATGAACTACCTTTAAAACAAGTAATTGTAAATACTCACTCTTCTGTTCTGGTTGGAGAATTTTGGAAAAATTTCAACCAAGATAACAATAAATCGCTTTGGTTTAGTAAAATGGTAACTAAAACAGATGTTTATAAAAATGAAAAAATCAAATTCGAAACCACTAAACTCTCACCAGTAGATAAAAACTTTATTGCAGATTTATTTTCAGATAGAAAAGTATCTATTTTGAATGTTAAAGATTATTTAGATAATGGTAATTTTTCTTTAGAAAATGAGTAATAAACAGCTATATATAGGATTAATTTCTGAAGGTTCAACCGATACAAGATTTCTATTTTCTGTTGTAGACAGAACTATTAAACAGCTAGTTTTTAATTTTGGAGGTTCTATTGAGATATATATAGAAGAATTAAAAAAAGATTCGGGCAAAAAATTTGTAAATCAAATTATAGACGCTAATCTAGCTCATCAAAAAGAAAATTTCATCAATATTCTTTTAATTCATAGTGATGCAGATTTTAAAGATGATTCTAAAGTTTTAAAGGAAAAATATATACCTTTAATAGAAAACATTAAATCTAATAATGATATGATTTGTAAAGAAATCGTACCAATAATTCCTATTTACATGATAGAAGCATGGATGCTAGCTGACATTCATTTATTTTTAGACGAAATTTCTACTAAGAAAACTAAGACTGAACTTGGAATAAATGGTAATCCTGAATCTTTTACAAATCCAAAAAACAAAATAAAAGAAGCATTATTAATTATCAATCAAGAAAAACCAAAAAAAAGAAGAAAGGATTTACAAATTAATGATTTATATCAAATTATTGGTCAAAAAATCGAAATCGAAAAACTTTTAGAGTTAAATTCTTTTACTAAGTTTTATGATCAAATTTCTGATTCTTTGATAAAATTACAATTTATACATAAAAAATAAAACTATGAGAAGAAAAATAGTTGCAGGAAACTGGAAAATGAATAAAAATATAATTGACGCTCAGCAATTGATGGTTCAATTATTAAGTTATAAAAACAACAATACGACGAACTGCGAAGTTTGGATCGCACCTCCATCTTTATACTTAATGATGGCGAAAGATATTTTCGAAAAGGATGAAATCGGTGTATTTTCTCAAGATATGAGCGAGCATGAAAGTGGTGCTTACACAGGAGAAATTTCTGCTGAAATGCTAGAATCTATAGATGCAACAGGTTCTTTGATCGGTCACTCTGAAAGAAGACAATATCACGGGGAAACAGATTCTCACTGTAATGTAAAAGTAAAATTAGCTTTAGATAAAGGTTTGATTCCTGTTTACTGTAATGGTGAAACTTTAGAGCAAAGAAAAGCAGGACAACATTTTGAAGTGGTAAAAAACCAAACTGAAGTTGCACTTTTCACGCTTTCTGCAGAAGAAATTAAAAAAGTAGTAATCGCTTACGAACCTGTTTGGGCAATCGGAACCGGAGAAACTGCAAGTCCTGCACAAGCTCAGGAAATCCACGCACACATCAGAAGCATTATCGCTGCAAAATACGGACAGAAAGTTGCTGACGAAGTTTCTATCCTTTACGGAGGTTCTGTAAAGCCTGACAATGCTAAAGAGATTTTCTCTCAACCAGATATCGACGGTGGTTTGATTGGTGGAGCTGCTTTGAAATTAGAAGATTTTTCTAAAATTATTGAAGGATTTAATTCATAATAATAGAAATAAAAAATATCGAAAACCACCAGATTTGGTGGTTTTTTTATTGTCAGAATATTTTAAAGTTAAAAATAAAATAATGGACTTGGTAATTAAAAGCTTTTCCGGATAGAAAATAAACGTAAAGTTCTTTTTTATAAATCCCTGAAAAAGATTTAGAAAGGGGATAAATAATCTTTTCTTCTTCAGTATAATCCGGAATTGTAATTCCGTGAAACCTTTCAATCTCAACCGCAATCAGATCTATTAAATTATTTTTGGATAATGACATAGTCAGCCTATTATTTTAGTATTAAAAAATTATATACGAAGAATTTTTATTTTCGGATTTGAAAACTTGAAATTCTTTATGAAAATTTATCAACTAATTTTGTACACTAACAAATAACGCCATTTAAAACAAAAAGTCCCCCAAAACTGAGAGACTTTTTCTTGTAAATAAATTAAAAATTATTGAATATCGACTACATACATTGTTCCTTTGTCTACTTTTCCTGTTTTAGGAAGAATTTTGGCTTTTGGAGTTCCATTTCCGTTATCAACTACGCCAAAATCGTCGTCATTAAAAATGGCTAATTTATTTCCGCCTAAATAAACAATTCCCTCGAATTTATCGTGTTCATAGCCTATTTTTGAAACCAGATCAACGGCTAATGTTTTAGAAACAGGCTTTAATCCTGCGGTATTTATTTCATCCCAAGTAGATTGCTCAAGGGTTTTATTATTTATTTTTAAACCGTCAACGGCTGTAAGATCAGATCCTGTCACATCAGAAGCGCCTGTTAAATTTATTCTGTAAACCTTTTTAGTTCCGCCTTGTGAACCAAAGTTTCCGTCTCTTTCTATTACCAGAAACTCAGAGTTGCTGATTGCCGTAATATCACAAACAGAATCGGAAGCGCCTCCATCTTGTTTGTATAAATATTGTTTTGTCTGTCCTGTGGCAAGATCAAAAGTCACAATTCTTGTCAATGTTGTATTGGTTGCCAACACTTTTGTAGGAACATACATTGTAGACTGCATGGTGCCTACCAGCATTTTTCCGTCCGGCGTCATACACATTCCTTCCATTCCTCTGTTTGGTCTTCTTTTGGCTAAAACGGCAGGTAATTTTCTTGTTCCTGTATTTACTCCGATTGGGCTTATCCTTTCAATTTCAACTCCTTCTGCGCTATAATGAACGATGTGAGGGCCGTATTCATCCGAAACCCAGAATGTACCGTCTGCTGCTACAACAATACTTTCACTGTCTAAACCATAATTGTCAGTTGGCAAAACACTTCCATCAACTCCGTAGGCAATTTCACCTGTACTTCCCATTCCGATAGGGTTTGGAAGTCCTGTGATGGGTTGTCCTGAAGGATTTTTAAGTTTAATATATTTTAGCACTTCAATATTTCCGTCTGCATTGATCTTAAAATGCATAATTGTAGGTGTGAAGTTTGGAATTAAAAATTTTATTCCGTTTGAATAAGCTGTATTGGGACCACGATCGGTAATAACATAAAACTCTCCTTTTCTTGTTGGATGAGCCGTTGCTCCTGAACCGAAACCTCCGTTGATAACATCTACTCCATTTACAGTTGCCAAAGTTGCGAACGGAAATTCCTGCGGAAGTTTAGAATAATTGATATCCTGATTATTTACATTATCATCATTGTTACAAGCCGTTAAAGCCATGAAGGCAAGAACAGGTAATAAGATTTTTTTCATATTTACTTTTATGGTTGCGAATGTAAGTATTGAATGTAAACTCATCTTGAATGGAATGATAAATCTGTTTTAAATCTTTTTCGTTTGTCGCAATGACCGAATTTTGTAATGACGACAAAAACCCTAGCCCAGATAGAAACGGTTACCCCACAGCAAGCGTTGGGAAAGAAATGGCGCGAGGAGTAATAGTGGATAGCTGGATGAAGCTCCTGAAAATGAGTAATTGGTAATAAGTAATGATTGATTATTTAGATTCTTCCTTCGTCAGAATGACAAACTACATGCATATAAAACGAAAAACGCGCCAAAATTGACGCGTTTCTCTTAATTATCCTTTTAAAGAAAATTATTTCTTTTCTTTAGTTGCTCTCTGTAAAACCTCATCTACCATTCCGAATTCTTTCGCTTCGGTAGAAGTCATCCAGTAATCTCTATCTGACGCTTTTTCTACCCATTCGTAGGTTTGACCAGAATGTTCAGAAATAATGTCATATAATTCTTTTTTCAGCTTCAACATTTCTCTTAAGTTGATCTCCATATCAGAAGCAACACCTTGTGCACCTCCTGAAGGCTGGTGAATCATTACTCTTGAATGCTTCAACGCAGAACGCTTCCCTTTTTCCCCTGCAACCAACAATACAGCTCCCATTGAAGCAGCAATACCTGTACAGATTGTTGCTACATCAGGCTTAATGATCTGCATGGTGTCATAAATTCCTAACCCAGCATATACACTTCCTCCAGGAGAGTTGATGTAAATCTGGATGTCTTTTGAAGGATCTGAACTCTCCAAGAACAAAAGCTGTGCAGTAACAATATTCGCCACCTGATCATCAATTCCTGTTCCCAGGAAGATAATTCTGTCCATCATCAAACGAGAAAAAACGTCCATCTGAGCTACGTTCATTCTTCTTTCTTCCATGATGTACGGTGTAAGATTGGTTGGCCCATACATTCCCATATACTGATCGGTAACAAGACCGCTATTTCCTAAATGCTTTACAGAGAAATCTCTGAATTCTTTTTTAATGTCCATATTTCTATTGGTATTATTTTAAATTTATTTGAGATTTAAATTACAACTTTTGTTCCTAAAATTTTATAGGACTTTTTGTCACAGGCGACCAACCTAATTTATCAATAATCTGCTTCGAAAAGTCATTAAGCATCATAATTTTCTTGATAGAATCGAAATATTTCTCCTGATCTGTGTCACGATAACTTTCAAGATCGGCAGTTGTCTGCTTGATGATAACGTGAATGTAATAATATTTGTGAATTAAAATGTTATTTTCCACCTCTTCCGCGATATGATCTCCCATATTTGGCGGGAAAATATTTCTGGTCGTCCAATCGCTTAATTCATTTGGATTCATCAGCGCGTCTGCTACTTTTAAGGTAATATCAGCGTCCATTAAAGTGATAAAAAAGCTTCCTGATCTTAATTCATCATGCTCAATACCTTCTTTAATGCTACTGATGATCTTTTGATTGGTTTCGATCTGAAATTCGTATTGTTCTTCCTCAAAATGATTAAGAATTTCCTCAATTACCGTTACTTCATATTCTTCATTCTTTTCATTTTCTCTGTGAAGAACTACGTCACCGAACATCAACATCGTATCAATCAACTTATTTTCCTGATGAAGGATATTAAATTGAACGGAATCTATTTCCTTTTCAGGTTTCGGAACAATTTCTAGCTTTGTAGGCTTCTGTTCTTTCTGTTGCTGAACATGCTGCGTCTGATTTTGCGTAACCTGTCTCTGAACATCCAATTCATTAAACAAACTCTGCTCAGACAATCCAAATTTATTGGAAACTTCCTTTAAATAAACCTCCCTCTTAAGCGCATTCTGAACAAAAGAAACTGATTTTACGATGTTTCTGATGGCATCCGCTTTCTTAATCGGATCACTTCCTGCATCTTTTAGAAGAATTTCTGCTTTAAAATCAATAAAATCCATCGCTTCATTTTCGATGAATTTTTCTACATAATCCTGCGGATGTTTTCTTGCAAAAGAATCGGGATCATCACCTTCTGGGAACAAGAGAACACGAATATTCATGCCTTCTGTCAGCAACATATCGATGCTTCGGAAACTGGCTTTAATTCCGGCATTATCTCCATCAAAAAGAATGGTAACGTTTTCCGTCAGTCTTTTGATAAGCTTGATTTGCTCGGTCGTTAAAGAAGTTCCAGAACTTGCCACAACATTTTCGATACCCGACATATGAAGTGAAATCACATCCATATATCCTTCTACCAAAAGACAGATATTTTTTCTTGAAATCGCCTGTTTTCCTTGGTTTAAACCATAAAGAACATTTGATTTATGATAAATTTCTGTTTCTGGCGAGTTGAGATATTTCGCTGTTTTGACATTATTTCTAAGGATTCTGGCTCCAAAACCAAGAACTCTGCCTGAAAAACTGTGGATTGGGAAAATTACTCTTTCACGGAAACGGTCGATTCCTGCAGGAGAATTTTCAGGGAAAATGGAAAGTCCGGATTTTTCTAAAATTTCTTTTGAATAACCTTTATCTAAAGCAAAAGCCGTGAAAGCATTTTTCTTTTCAGGAGAATATCCCAATTGGAATTTTTTGATAATATCATCCTTTAGTTCGCGCTCTTTGAAATAGGCTAAACCAATTGATCTTCCTTCATCAACTTCCCAAAGAAAATTCTGATAATATTCATTAGCAATTTCATGAATTTTATAGAGTAAATCTCTTTCAGATTGGGCATTTTTTGCTTCTTCTGAATATTCACGCTGATCTTCTTCAATTTCGATCCCGTATTTTTTTGCCGCATGGCGAAGTGCTTCCGGATAAGTGAAATTTTCGATTTCCATTAAAAAAGAGATTGCTGTCCCTCCTTGTCCGCTTGAAAAATCTTTCCAGATCTGCTTACTTGCCGAAACTACAAAACTTGGTGTTTTTTCTTCATGAAACGGGCTCAGCCCTTTATAATTAGACCCTGCCCTCTTCAACTGCACATATTCGCCCACGATCTCTTCTACTCTGATCGTGGAAAATATTTTATCTATGGTCTGTTTAGAAATCATGGTGTAAAAATAAGCAATAAGTTTTTTATTCTTAGTACAAAATCCACAGACAGTTTAGCTATAATTCTAAATTTCTATTGTCAAAAAATCCTTACAAAAAGCTCATTATTATTGAAAAAACCAATCCCAATCTCAAAAATCAATAGACTTTATTAATAATATAAATATGAATCATTTCCATTATATATCAATTAAGTAAACATAAAATAGCTATTATACCTAAATTTAATTATAATATTTTAAACATAAACGTTTATTTATAACATTAATATAAAAACAAAACACAAATTAATTGATTTATCCGAGCCTTAATTATTAATCATAAATCAAAAAAGATGAAAAAAAATCAAACCTTAAAAAGTTGGGTATTCGTAATTATTTATTTTATTACAACAGGTAATAATTATGCCCAAACAAGTACAGAAAAACAAAATCCCTATCCTTTGGGAACAAGCAGCGAATTTTTAAGACAAATCGAAGCACAATTATCCAAAACACCTAAAGATAACCAAGAAATAAAACTGATGGTATCAAATTCTGAAACATTGGATGCAAAAGTAAATTATCAACAAGAAAAATCCGCTTCGGAAATCCATCTGGAAGGAGAAATATTGGGTAAAGATGCAGGAAGTTTTAGCATTATTCTAAAAAACAAAAAACTAGATGGAAGGATATTTTTTTTAAAAGACAAAAAAGCCTATTCCTATTATTCTAACAATAAAGGAGATGCTTTTATAAAAGAAATCGACATCAATAAGATGATGTGTGTCGATTTTATTAAAACTTCGATTTTCAATACAGAAAAAGTGTCAAACCATTCCATCAAAGAAGCTAAAAATGTTAATACGTCAACTCTTCAGAGCTTTCCGGGAGCGGCAGGATGTCTGTTATTAGATTTCAATGGACATACCGTCCCCGCCGGCAGTGGCTGGAATGGAGGAAATGCTATTAATGCAGCACCTTCTGGCATGACAGATGATCAAATTCTGGAAGCCTGGGAAATTACGGCAGAAGATTATCGTCCGTTCAACTTAAATGTGACAACAGATGAAGAGGTCTTTAATAGTTATCCGCAAAACAAAAAAAGAAGATGTATTATTACGCCTACAGACGTTGCATCTCCGGGAGGTGCCGGGATTGCTCTTATCAACAGTTTTTCTTCCAACAGCGATCTGCCATGTTGGGCATTTACTTCAGGAGCTGGAACTTCAGGGAAGATTATAGGCGAAATCGCTTCTCATGAATTAGGTCATACCTTAGGATTAAACCATGATGGACAGGGTCAATACGCTTATTACAGCGGACATGGAGACTGGGCACCGATCATGGGAGCAAGCTATTACAAAAGCATAACACAATGGAGCAAAGGCGATTACACAAACGCCACAAATCATCAAGATGATCTTACTATAATTACGAATACAACAAATAATGTCGGATACAGAGCGGATATTCATGGGAGTACCATCAGCACGGCAACGACTTTAAATCTATCCGGATCAGCAGAAAATAAAGGTGTTATTGATCATACTGACGATGTTGACCTGTTTCAATTCAATACCGCCGGAGGAAATATTATTTTAAATATACAAACCACAGAAAGACATAGTAATTTACTTTTAAAAGCATCATTATATGATAGCAAAAACGAATTAATAGGCACTTATAAAGGAACTCCTTCCAATCTAAGTGCTCCAATTACCATCAATACCAATCTTAATGCAGGAAATTACTATTTAGCCATCACAGGCATCGGAGACGGAACCGTAGATACGGGATACACAAGTTATGCTTCTCTAGGAGCTTACAATATTACCGGAGCTACTCCATCTCTGAATTCAACATTAGGCGTAACCAGAACAAATAATAACGGCAGTATGATTTACATTTACCCTAATCCGGTTAAAAATAAATTAAATATTGATTTTGGTCCCGTTAAAAATAATTATCATGTAGAAATCATCAATACTTTAGGACAATTAATACATAAAACCACTACATCAGAAAAAGTTTTAACCATTCCTTTTTCAGATAAACCTTCCGGGTTTTACCGTTTAATTATAAAAGATAGCCGAAACATTATAGTCAAAGCATTTAGTTTAATAAAACAATAATTTTTTTTATAGTTAATTTATGGAAGCGAGAATTTCAAAGTTCTCGCTTTTTGTTTTTAGCATAAATCGCAATACTAAAAACATTACCTTTTTCACAATGTCTTTTCAAGTTTTATTTTACTTATTTTTGAACATTAATTATAGTAAATCATTCATTAAAAATGGAAGTTATTATCAATAAATTAGAAGACTGGCAGGGAGTTGTAGATCAAATAATACCGCAACTACAACATAACATCTTCTTATTAAAAGGAAATTTGGGAGCAGGAAAAACTACTTTTACCCAGTTTTTGCTTAAAAATTTGGGAAGTCAGGATGAAGTCAACTCTCCTACTTATTCTATTGTCAATGAATACAATACACCCAAAGGAAAAATTTTTCATTTTGACCTTTATCGCTTAAAAAACATTGAAGAAGTCTATGATATTGGCATCGAAGAATACCTCGACAACGCTTTTTTATGCATTATTGAATGGCCAGAAGTGTACGAAGATGAACTTTACGGACTCAAGTACCACACAATGAGCATTAACAATACGGGCGAACACCGAGAAGTTACATTCGACTAAATATTATGTATCTTTGCTTCATCAATCAACAGCAAAATAATTATCTGTAAGACATAATTGAGTTTAAAGAATGAGTACTACAAATATTTTTACTCCATTTACTGAGGAAGAATTAATGCCGCAAGAGGAAAAATTGGAGGTTATTAAAAAAGGAAAACAATTCAGTATTGGAATTCCTAAAGAAACCTGTCTTCACGAAAGAAGAACATGCATCACACCCGATGCAGTACAGGTATTGGTAGAGCACGGCCACGAGATCATTATTGAAGCCGGAGCTGGACAAGGTTCATTTTTTACAGACCTACAATATTCTGAATCCGGAGCAAAAATAACGAACGATCCCAAAGAAGCTTTTTCACAGGATCTTATTCTGAAAATCAACCCTCCTACAGAAGACGAGATTGATTTTATGAAGCCCAACACTTATTTGGTTTCGGCGCTTCAAATTAATTTAAGAGAGAAAGATTATTTCATAAAATTAGCCGAGAAAAAAATCAACGCCATCGCGTTTGAATTTATCGTTGATGAATACAAGCAACTGGCATTGGTACGATTAATAGGCGAAATTGCAGGAACCGTTTCTATTTTATACGCTTCCGAATTATTAGCTCTATCAAATGGCTTAATGTTAGGTGGAATCACAGGAGTTCGACCTTCCGAAGTTCTTATTTTAGGAGCAGGAATCGTTGGTGAATTTGCAACCAAAGCAGCCATCGGTCTTGGCGCAAGTGTAAGAGTTTTCGATAATTCTTTATCTAAATTAAGAAGACTTCACAGTATTGTTGACAGCCGAGTTCCTACCTCGATCATTGATCCAAAGGAATTAAGCAAAGCATTAAGACGTGCAGACGTAGTTATCGGAGCTCTTCCAAGGTTAAATATGCAGCCGATCGTTACCGAAGACATGATTATGAAGATGAAAAAAGGCAGCGTCATCATCGATATCACCATCGATAACGGAAAAGTAATTGAAACTTCTGAGCTTACAACAATGGAAAATCCTTACATTATCAAACATGGTGTAATCCATTGCGGACTTCCGAACCTGACCTCAAAAATGCCGAGAACCACTACAAAAGCGATCTCAAACTTTTTCCTTTCTTACATTTTAAATTACGACGAAGAAGGCGGTTTTGAAAACATGCTGACCCGGAAAAATGAGATGAAGCAGAGTTTATATATGTACAAAGGAAGACATACTAAAAAAGTAATCTGCGATCGTTTCGGACTTACTTATCACGATATCAATCTTTTAATTTTCTAATGAAAAAGCTTAAGTTTTATATGATTGGTCTTATTCCAGGACTGATTCTTGTATTTTTTATATTAAACAAAAAAGGAGCAAGCTGCAGCGGTTATTTACCCAACAGCCGTGTAATTGCAGAAACTCTTTCTAAAGATTTTAAGTATTCTGACAGCGCCAAAAGCGAAATGAGCACTTACAAAATCAACGAGAAATTCTTAAAAGATGAAATCATCACCAATGGTAAGGTAGATTTTGACAAAAGTCATGCTCAGAAAAAACCTTGTCCGGACTACGTATTGGTTTACCCAAAAGACAATCCTACTTACGAGGTTACATTTGAAAAATGTGAGGAAATTGTAACGCTGAATAGCCTGAAAAAACTTAAATAATATAATTTTTAAACGCAAAGAATAAGTATTGACACCAAAATTTAAGATAATAAAGGCATAAATGCTTCGCGAAGCAGAGCGTCTTCGCTTTCTTAAAGTTTAATATATCTTTCATTAACTTTGCGTTAAATAAAAACTTACCATAAAATGGAAGGCAATTACTACATGATTCATGATTATCTGATATTCATTGGAGTTTTTGCTATTTTCTTTTTTTTAACGGTGGGTATTTATTTATTCAGTCAGAATCAGAAATTTAAGATTCGAAATGCTAAACTTTCAGAAGCTAATAAAATAATCGAACAAAGATTAAACGAAGTTCAGTTGGAGCATATTGGTACAAAACTGAATCCGCATTTGTTTAAAAACATTCTTAATTCTGTTCAGTCTCATGCCTATCAAACGTATATGTCGTTGGATAAGTTGGCGAATGTTCTGGATTATATTTTATACGAAAGCAACAACAAATTCGTCAGTCCAAAAGAAGAGTTAACCTTTGCCTTAAGTTTAATTGAAATCAATAAAATAAAAATAAATCCACTTTTTGACTTTAGAATTAAATCCAAAATTGATAAATCGGATGAGCTTTTTGAAGAAAAAGTTTTCGCACCATTAATTTCTGTTGATCTTATTGAAAACGCTTTTAAACATACCGATTTCTTAGCACAGGATTCATTTATTTCCATTCAATTAGAATTGGAAGACCGAATTTTCACCATGAAAGTAAGCAATAAAGCTTCCTTAAAAAACGTGTTGGAAAAAGAGAAAAGCGGATTTGGAAGTCAGTCTTTAGATCAAAGATTAAAAATGATCTACAACAATTATTATCAGCTTACTAAAAGTTCAAAAAACGGTATCTTCACAGCCGAATTAGTAATTAATTTAGGTGAATTCTATGATAAAATGCGTTATTCTTGATGATGAATTACTGGCAATCAGCTATTTAAAACTTCTATGCGAACAAATTGAGAATGTAGAAGTTGTAAAAGCATTCAACGATCCTAAAATTTTTCTGAACGAAATTGATAATCTCGATTGCAATCTCTGCATTTTAGACATTGAAATGCCGGGAATGACAGGCCTTCAGGTTGCAGAACTCATTTCAGATTCAAAAAAAATCATCTTCACAACCGCTTATAAAGAATATGCAGCAGAAGCATTTGATTTAAATGTGGTGGATTATGTAAGAAAACCAATCAAAAAAGAAAGGTTGATCCAGGCTTTTGAAAAAGCTAAAGAATTGGTTTCGGCACCACAAAAAAAGGATTTCATCGAATGGAATACCAACATCGGAAAAACTATCCTATTCACAGAACAGATCGCTTACATCAAAACATCAGAAATCGACAGCCGAGACAAAGACATTATTCTGAATGACGGGACAACTATCGTTCTTAAAAATCTTAGTTTTAAATCACTTCTGGAAATGCTTCCAACGAAAGATTTCGCTCAGGTCAATAAAAAAGAGATCATCGCATTATCTTCCATTAAAATATTTTCTACCAACGAAATCATTACATCAATATCTGTAGACGGAGAAAATTTCATCAAACTTCAAATCGGAGACACTTATAAAAATTCATTATTAGAGATGTTTGGAAAGTAGATTTTTCATACGTTTTCTATTTCATTACAGATTTAATCCATTTCATTACATCACCTTTATTTAAAATATTTAGTCAACGTACTTTAGCGCCTTGATTAAATGATTTGATAATGAAAAAACTTCTTTATGCTTGTGGAATTCTCATGTCCGGACTTTGTTTTTCTCAGGAATCAGTTCCTAAAATAAAGGCAACTTTTTTTGACGGAGTGGCAGTGGCCGGATATGTAGATCATGGAGCTTTTATCAATTTTACAGGGCCAAATATCAGCTTAACCCACAAAGACGTTAAATTCATTCTGGGAATGCTTCCTTCATTAAGAATTAAAAACGATAAATCTCCGGGAACTAAAAACAGTGCAATTACACCAAATTTAGGAGCAGGTCTTACGGTCATTTATAGAAAATTTGCACTGCAGCTTCCGGTTTATTATAACTCTAAAACAGCGACAGAAAACGGCTCCTGGAAAATGGGAATAGGTCTTGGCTATTCTTTCAAATAACTTTTCATTACATTATTGAGGACATTTATTACATTTTAAAAAGAATAGTATTTAAGATAACTTTATTCTTATCAACTTTGCATTTAAATATTGGAATTATGAATTTGGGGAAGTATAGAAATCTAATTTTTTACGTTGTTACAATTGCCGTTTTCTCTTGTTTGATGTACTACTTCATTATAGAAGGACAAACATTGGAAGCTGGAGAAAATATTGTCGTAAAAACTAGCACGGGCTCTACTTGGGAAAACTTTATAGAGTCTTTTAAGACCAATCTGCATCATCCGCTGGCTTTATTATTGGCACAGATCGTCACCATAATTCTTGTCGCAAGATTATTCGGATGGATCTGTATGAAAATAAAACAACCTACCGTAATTGGAGAAATGATTGCAGGTATTGTGTTAGGGCCATCACTTTTAGGAATGTATTTTCCTGAATTTTCAACATTTCTTTTTCCTAAAGAATCATTGGGTAACTTACAGTTTTTGAGTCAGATAGGACTAATCCTTTTCATGTATATTGTTGGAATGGAGCTGGATTTGAGCGTTTTAAGAAAAAAAGCTCACGATGCTGTCGTAATCAGTCACGCAAGTATTATTATTCCATTTGCATTAGGAATCGGACTTTCATATTTTATTTATAAAGAATTTGCTCCGGACGGAATTCAGTTCACTTCCTTTGCTTTATTTATCGCGATAGCAATGAGTATCACTGCATTTCCGGTATTGGCGAGGATTGTTCAGGAGAGAAATCTTCAAAAGACAAAACTGGGAACCATCGTAATTACCTGCGCTGCAGCCGATGATATTACAGCTTGGTGTATTTTGGCAGCCGTAATTGCTATTGTAAAGGCAGGATCTTTTGCAAGTTCTATCTACGTGATTATCATGGCGATTGGTTATGTATTTTTAATGATTAAAATTGTACGACCATTCCTTAAAAGAATCGGAGATTTGCAGGCTGGAAAAAACACCATCAACAAACCGATGGTCGCTATTTTCTTTCTTACATTAATTCTTTCTGCATACGCAACAGAAGTTATCGGTATTCATGCTTTATTCGGAGCTTTTATGGCAGGAGCAATTATGCCTGAAAATGCAAAATTCCGTACCATGTTTATCGACAAGGTAGAAGATGTTGCATTGGTACTTTTACTTCCATTATTCTTTGTATTTACGGGACTTCGTACACAAATAGGATTATTAAATGACAGTCATTTATGGATTATCACAGGATTTATTATTCTAACAGCCGTTTTAGGGAAGTTCGCTGGAAGTGCATTAGCTGCTAAATTCCTCGGAATCAATTGGAAAGAAAGCTTAACTATCGGAGCCTTAATGAATACCAGAGGTTTGATGGAATTAATTGTTCTGAATATTGGATATGATCTGGGAGTTTTAAGTCCAGAAATCTTTGCAATGATGGTTATTATGGCCTTATTCACCACTTTTATGACAGGACCCGCTTTAGATTTCATTAATTATGCTTTTAAATCTAAAAAAAATGAAGAAGAAAAGCATGATGAAAACGATACTAAATACCGCGTTCTCCTTTCTTTCGACAATCCGGAATCCGGAAGTACATTATTGAAATTGGCGCATGATTTCACCAATAAAATGAACGGAAACAAGAGCATCACCGCAATGAATATCGCTCCCGTAGACGAAATGCATGCTTACGAAATCAATGAATATGAAAATGAACAGTTTAAAAACGTTATTGAAACTTCTCACGACCTTCAATTAGAGGTAACTACCCTTTTCAAAGCTTCAACAGATATTGAAAACGACCTTACTCACATTACGAATAAAGGAAATTATGATCTTCTTTTGATCATGCTGGGAAAATCAATGTATGAAGGAAGTTTACTAGGAAGATTATTAGGTTTTACAACTAAAATTATTAATCCTGAAAAACTTTTAAATACCGTAAAAGGCAAAGGTTACATCTTCAACAACTCTCCTTTTGACGATTTTACATTGCAAATATTAGATAAAACAAATATTCCGGTTGGAGTTTTGGTTGAAAAAGATTTTCAGTCTGCCGACAGAGTTTTTGTTCCGATTTTTAATTTAAGTGATTTTTATTTGCTTGAATATGCGAAAAGATTGATCAATAATAACAATTCCCAGATCATTATTCTTGATGCCGGAGGACAGATAAGAAGTAATATTGAGGTTAAAGAACTGATCAGAAGTATTGAACAGGTTGCACCCAATCACATCACACTATATAACGAGAAGAAGATTGAGAAAGAATTTCTGGATTCTCAAGATTTAATGTTGATCAGCAGCAAAAGCTGGAAAAGCCTGATTGACACGAAAAGCCTTTGGTTATCGGATATCCCATCGACACTTATCATATCCAACCCTTAATTTGATTTATAATATTTTTTTAAATAGAAAAATTTTCAGTCTTATTTTATTTATATATTAAATAAATCTATAATTAAAAATTACAATCCATTTATAAACTACATAACTTATTAAGACATAAATAATTTTAATTAGTGACTTTTTTTCATGCATTTTCCTTTTATTACTTTTACAGAAAAAATGTATGAAAAAAAGTTTTTTAATTATTCTCATCCTTCTAATCTCTTGTCATAGAGATAATTCAGTGCAAGAAGATGATAACTCAAATGCTCAAAAAATAAAAATTCCCGTTGTTGTTAATGTTCTATATGAAACACCAGCAGGGAATATTTCAGAAGAACAAATACGATCTCAAATTGCAGTTTTGAATGAAGATTTTAATGCTAAAAATTCTGACTTTAATTCTGTACCTGCAGTATTTGCAGGGGTAAAAGCAGATGTTGGAATAGAGTTTGTCCTGACAGCTATCCATAGAGCTAAAATGGACATGAGCAAATGGGACAATTCTGATGCAGGTGGAGGTATGAAGGAAACCGCCAAAGGAGGGCTAGATTCTACCGATCCTTCTTCAAAATTAAACATTCATGTCGTAGAGAAATTAAAAAACGACTCAATAACAATTGGCTTTGCAGATGATCCCAATGGTGATATAAAAATTAATGGAGTCGTAGTATTATCAAAAGCTTTTGGTCGCATCGGAACCGTTGTTGCTCCTACCAATAAAGGCCGTGTAGCAGTACATGAAATAGGTCATTGGCTAGGTCTTACCCATCTCTTTAATGGAGATAAAGACGGAGACTGCGTAGATGACGGCGTGGAAGACACACCAATACATTCATCTGATGTTCAAGGAAACCCCTCTTTTCCTCGTCATGGAACATGCCCAAATTCACCTATAGAAATGACTATGAATTACATGTGCATCACAGATGATGTTGCAAAGTATATGTTTACCAACGGACAAAAAAAACTTATGCTTTCTAAATTTACAGTAGGCAGTCCATGGTATAACTTCAGAATGAAATAATACAGTTAAATAATCCGTTGTGTATTTTAATTTCAAACAACTTAAAAATTGACATTTTTAATTAAAATTAATCTCTTTGGCACGATTATTTAATATAGACAAGCAACTCATGTTTAATTTGAGTTTTCATGGTTATTAGTTTTTATCCCTGGTTAACCCCAGGGATTTTTATTTTAAAACATATTTTTAACAAATCTGTAATTATTAACTGAAAATCATATTTACATTTTAAGAAATATTTTATACCTTCGCTTTGTGATTATAAACAAAAGAACATATTATTATAGAATTTTAACCTCAAATTTGGGATAGGGATTCTTGTAAACATAACATAAACCTCGTCCTTGGACGGGGTTTTTTATTTTAAAATTTAAAAAGATGAAAATAAGTATTATAGGCGTAGGTCTTATTGGAGGGTCGATTGCTTTAAAATTAAGACAAAAAGGAATTACAGATTTCATTTATGGAATCGACAATAATAATGAACATCTTAACCAAGCATTAGATTTAAAAATAATTGATGCTAAAGTTGATCTTGAATACGGAATAAAAAATTCTGATCTTATCATCGTAGCTATTCCCGTAGATTCTGCAAGGAAAATTTTGCCTAATATTTTAGATCTGATTTCAGAAAACCAAACCGTAATGGATGCCGGTTCTACCAAAGCTGGAATTGTTGTTGCCGTAAAAGATCACCCAAAACGTTCAAGATTTGTAGCCTTTCACCCAATGTGGGGAACGGAAAATAATGGCCCAAAATCTGCTGTTTCAGAAAGTTTTTCAGGAAAAGCAGGGGTTATTTGTAATAAAGAAGAATCTGCAGAAGATGCTTTACATTTAGTTGAAAAAATCGTTGAAAGTCTTGATATGCATTTGATTTACATGAATGCAGAAGCTCATGATGTTCACACCGCTTATATTTCACATATTTCACACATTACATCTTATGCTTTAGCAAATACAGTATTGGAAAAAGAGCGTGAAGAAGAAACTATTTTTCAATTGGCGAGTTCCGGTTTTTCGAGTACGGTTCGTTTAGCAAAATCTCATCCTGAAATGTGGGTTCCGATCTTTAAACAAAACAAAGAAAATGTTTTGGATGTTTTGAATGAACATATTTCTCAGTTAAGGAAATTCAAAGTTGCCTTGGAAAAAGAGAATTATGAATACTTAGGAGAATTGATTTCTAATGCTAATAAAATACGAGGAATACTTGATAAATAGCATTATTTTCTTTTGTCTTAACACAAAAGAAACAAAAAGTCAAGACTGGAAACTTCGGCTAAAAATTAAAATTTAATCCTAAAATCCCCAAAACTCACGCGAATTTAAAATAGATTTATTATCAAATTTTATCTCGCGCTCAAACAGTGGGAATTTTTTAACGGATTAAGTTTTAATTTTCTTAACGCCGAAGTTTCCTAAGTCGTTTTTTAAACATAATCAGAATTTGTATCCGTAATGAAATATTACTCATTACCAATTACTTATTATTCATAATTAGCATTCTGGGACGTTTACAGCAATCGCCAACCCACCTTCAGAAGTTTCTTTAAATCTATCGTTCATTGATAATGCCGTTTCCCACATGGTTTGAACAACCTGATCTAAACTTACCTTTGCTTTTGCAGGATCACTTTCAAGAGCGATATTTGCTGCTGTGATTGCTTTTATAGCGCCCATTGTATTTCTTTCAATACAAGGAATTTGTACCAACCCTTTGATCGGATCACAGGTTAAACCTAAATGATGCTCCATTGCAATCTCAGCAGCCATTAAAACCTGACCAACACTTCCGCCAAGAATTTCCGTCAAACCTGCCGCAGCCATAGCCGAAGAAACGCCGACCTCAGCCTGACAACCTCCCATTGCTGCGGAAATTGTTGCATTTTTTTTGAATAATGTTCCGATTTCTCCTGCAACCAATAAAAATCTTGCAATATCGTCTTCACTATTGAATGGCGTAAAAGCCTGAGAATAGATTAACACAGCAGGAATAACCCCACTCGCTCCGTTGGTAGGAGCTGTAATTATCCTTCCAAAAGCTGCATTTTCTTCATTTACAGCCAATGCAAAACACGCAATCCATTTATTGATATTGGTAAAGTTTTCTTCGGCATCTATAACCATTTGGAACCATTCATCCTTATTTTTATAAATCTTATCTTCACCTAATAATTTTCTGTTGATTCCGGCAGCTCTTCTGGTAACATTCAGTCCACCAGGGAGAATGCCTTCTTTGTTTACGCCTTTATAGATACATTCTTTAATCTGCTTCCAAATGTAAAGTGCTTCAGCTCTTGTTTCTTCCTGAGTTCTCCAGCTTTCTTCATTAATTAAAATTAAATCTGACATCTTGCTAAAGCCTAATTTATCACAGTATTTTACAATATCTGCAGCTTTATGACAAGGATACAAAGTACGTACACACTGCTTTTCTATCGAGTTTTTTTCCTGACTTGCGATAAAACCTCCTCCAACAGAATAAAAATCCTGAACAAGCTCGGTTCCGTCTTCAAAAATAGCTTTGAAAATCATTCCGTTTGGATGAAAATCAAGAGATTTCTGCATATTTAAAACCAAATGATGCCCGTAAATAAATGGAATTTTCTTTTCACCTCCCAGATTTAAGATCTGAGTATCTTTTATTTCTCCTATTTTTTCATCAATTTTTGACGTATTGATTGTCT